>JBKOVQ010000210.1:0-3973 GCA_046723985.1 Actinomycetota bacterium
CCCCCCCCCCCCCCCTTTTCACGCAGCAGACGGCATACGCGATGGTGCGTTCGGTCTCGTGGGCTCGGAGATGTGTATAAGAGACAGGCGTCAGCCCGGGCTCGCCACAGCCCGTCCGGTTGGCCGAGCGCGGCCTGGAGCCGGGCGAGCTCGACGCGAAGTTCGCCGACTGGAACGCCCGCTTCGAATCGGGAGCGGGGATCCTCCCGGACATCGAGAACCCGGTCTAGCTCGCTACTGGAATCCGTCCGCCTCATTCATACAATGAGATTGAGTGGGGCACGGGCGATGATCTACTGCGTGATACCGCGTGAGCTCGAGGGCGAGCTCTTCGAGCGCATGAGCGCGTACTACGAGGACAACCCGAACGTGACGGTGATCGTCGACCGCCGTTCGGGCCCGGACCGCAGGCGGGGTCGGTCGTTCGGGGGAATGCGACAGCTCCGCGACCGTCGGCGCCGGCGCGCCCCCGGCACGTTCCCGAAGCTGGACATCACCTAGGGAGGGCTTGGCGGAACGTGGTCTGTGCCGCCAGGCCCTCCCAGCTAGACTCGACCGCGGTGGCGGTCGAGACGCGGACGTACAAGAACTTCATCGACGGCGAGTGGGTCGACGCCGTCTCCGGCGAGACGTTCGAGTCGACCAGCCCGGCTACGGGCGAGCTGATCGGGGTCTTTCCCCGCTCCGGGGCTGAGGACGTCGACCGCGCCGTCGAGGCCGCCAAGGCCGCGTACGAGGAATGGCGACTCGTCCCGGCTCCGGCCCGCGGTGAGATCCTCTACCGCTTCGGCGCGCTCGTCCGCGAGCACAAGGACGATCTCGCGCTGCTGATGTCACGCGAGATGGGGAAGGTGCTCCCCGAGGCGGGCGGCGACGTCCAGGAAGCGATCGACATGAGCTTCTACATGGCCGGCGAGGGGCGCCGGCTGTTCGGCCAGACCACTCCCTCGGAACTGCCGGACAAGTTCAACATGAGCGTCCGCATGCCGATCGGCGTCGTCGGCGTCATCACGCCGTGGAACTTCCCGGTTGCGATTCCCTCCTGGAAGATCGCACCCGCGCTCGTCTGCGGGAACACGGTGGTGTTCAAGCCTGCGACCGACACACCCGCGCTCGGCGAGCGCTTCGTCGAGCTGCTGGTGGAGGCGGGCGTGCCCCCCGGCGTCGTCAACGTCGTCCACGGTGGCGGGGGCGCGGTCGGCGAGCGGCTCGTCCAGCACCCCCACGTGCCGGTGATCACGCTGACCGGCTCACGCGAGACAGGCGTCGCGGTGATGAAGGCGGCCGCCGACAATCTCAAGCGCGTCCACCTCGAGCTCGGCGGCAAGAACGCGGTGATCGTCCTGGAGGACGCCGATCTCGATCTCGCCGCCGACGGGATCATCTGGTCGGCGTTCGGCACGTCCGGGCAGCGCTGCACGGCGGCAAGCCGGGTGATCGTCCACGAGGGAGTCTACGGCGAGCTGCAGTCGAAGCTGGTCGCCGCCGCCGAGCGCCTGCGTCTCGGCCCCGGCTGGGAGCCGGACACTGACGTCGGCCCGGTGATCAACGGGCGCGCGCTCGAGAAGATCCACGCGTACACGAGCATAGGGCAGGACGAGGGTGCCACGCTCCTCACCGGCGGCGAGATCGCCCACGGCGACGGGCTCGAGAATGGCTTCTTCTACCGTCCCACGATCTTCGGCGACGTGGAGGCGGGCATGCGCATCGCGCAGGAGGAGATCTTCGGCCCGACCACCGCGTTGATCCCGGTCAAGGACGCGGACGAGGCGATCCGGGTCGCGAACGGCGTCCGCTACGGCCTCTCCTCCTCGATCTTCACCCGGGACGTGAACAGCGCCTTCCGCGCAATGCGCGACCTGGTCACAGGGATCACCTACGTCAACGCGGGAACCATCGGCGCCGAGGTGCACCTGCCCTTCGGCGGGATGAAGGAAACGGGCAACGGCCACCGCGAGGCAGGCCAGGCGGCGCTGGACGTCTTCACCGAATGGAAGTCGATCTACGTCGACTACTCGGGGAAGCTCCAGAAGGCCCAGATCGACGTGGTGGAGTAGCTGCAAGGTCAGACCCCTTCGGGGTCAGACCCTCCCTTGGGGAGCCCGGGGACTAGGAGTATTCCCGCGCCAGCGCGCGGTGCAGCTCGACCTGGTCGACCACGACCAGGCGCACCTTGCCGCCAAGGAGCGAGCGCAGCTCGTCGCAGGAGCCGATGTCGGTCGGATCGGCAACTCCGACGAGCAGGCGTCCGTCCTCGAGGAAACGGATCGGGATCGCGTTGCGGGCCCGTGCCTCCTTCGCAGGGAGGCGCGCGACCGCCTCAGGGTCGATCTCGGCCGCGTCCAGGTCGAGGTACTCCATCTCGTACTGCTCGGCCAAGGCGCGCGAGATTGCGGACGACTCGACCCAGCCCCACTGGACGAGGAGCTCGCCGAGGCGAAGCCCCGTCCCCTGCTGGTCGATCAGGGCAAGCTCGAGCTGCTCGTTCGAGATCAGCCCCTCCCGGACGAGCAGTGCACCAAGCGGCAGCCAGGCGGGCTTGGGCGCGTGCATCATCACTTGTCTTATCGGCGCGAAGGGCCTCGGCCTAAACTCCGAAGATCGAGGGATGTTGTCCGGCGCAGGCGCGACGATCACTAGAGACATGACTGCGGCTCCCATGGACCCTGGACGTCTCGGCCGGGCGCTCGACCGTCTCGCCGACCACTGCGAGCTGACCGCGAGGCGGCATGCCCGAATCGAGGAGCGACGCCGGGTCGTCCTGGCGCGGCTCGAGCACGAGCTCGGAGCCGAGCTTGCGCGCACGCTGCTCCGAGGCCTCGCGTCTGTCGCGTAGCGGCAGCGGGTGAAGGCGCGCCTCTCCACCGACGGCGGTGCACGCGGCAACCCCGGACCGGCCGCGGCGGCGTACGTGCTCGAAGCGGAGGACGGAACCGTGCTCGACGCTCGCGGGACGGCGATCGGCGTGGCGACGAACAACGTCGCCGAGTACCGCGCCCTCGTCGACGGCCTCCGCCGGGCTGTCGAGGTGGGTGTGGACGAGCTCGAGGTGGTCTCCGACTCCGAGTTGCTGGTGAAGCAGATGCGCGGCGAGTACCGGGTTAAGAACGAGGCGCTGCGGGCCCTCTTCCTCGAGGCGTCGGCGCTCGCCAGCCGGATCGGCCGCGTCAGGTACACGGCGGTGCGACGGGAGCGCAACGAGCTCGCCGACCGGCTCGTCAACGAGGCACTCGACGCCGCTTCGTACTAGGTGCCGCTTCGGGGAAATCGGTTGTGTCCTCGGGCGTCAGTGCGGGGCGCCGAGTACGACCGTCGCCGGACGGCGACCCCGGGAGGCCGGGGCTATACTGACCGACGCGTGCGGATGTAGCTCAGTTGGCTAGAGCGTCTGCTTGCCATGCAGAAGGTCGAGGGTTCGAGTCCCTTCATCCGCTCTCCAAAAGCCCCGCTCAGGAGGCTGTTGCACAAAGCCTCCGCCGGGGGTTTGTGGTCGGGCGGTGAGGCGCTCGGGCGTGCTTGTCTCGGGGAGGCGCTCGGTTCTCGAGATGCTCGGGGGCCGGTGTTAGGCGGCTGCCGGGATCCGGGTTGCGCGCCAGAGTTTGAGCAGGTTGTGGGTGGCGGCGATCAGCTTCCACTCGGCCTGGCAGGCGCGTAAGCCTCGTCGTTGGAAGCGGTCGGCGCGGCGGAGGTACTTGATATTCGCGAATGCCGGCTCGACGATCTGCTGTCGGCGTCGGTAGCGCGCTTGTCCTTCCGGGGTGTCGAGGATTGCTTCCATCCGGCGGGCCTCGTCGCCGTGGGGGGCGCGTTCTTCCTCGGTTGGGTCCGCCGCCGGTTCTTGGCCGGGACGAGAACGTCGATGTGTCGCGCTCGGGTCGCGGCGACTTGCGTCGAGTTCCAGTAACCGCCGTCGGCGAGGACGGCGCTGATCGGCTCTTCGATGCCTGCGCGGGCGAGCTCGGAGATCGCGCAG
>JBKOVQ010000183.1:0-4896 GCA_046723985.1 Actinomycetota bacterium
CTACCGCTTGCTTCGACCGCACGCGTGGTCCGGAAGCGTCAGGGCCTGGTCACCGCTCCTTCGCTCGCCGAGGACACCAGCGCCGCGTACTTCGCCAGCACGCCGCTCTCGTACCGCGGCGGCGGTGGAGACCAATCGGCCAGCCTCGCTGCGATCTCGTCGTCGGAGAGCTCGACCCGCAGCTCACCCGCGTCGACGTCGATCACGACGGTATCGCCTTCCTGGAGCGCGGCGATCGGCCCGCCCCGGAAGGCCTCCGGGACGACGTGGCCGACCATGAAGCCGTGCGTCGCTCCCGAGAAGCGGCCGTCGGTGATCAGCGCGACGGAGTCGCCGAGGCCCTCGCCGATGATCGCACCGGTGACCTGGAGCATCTCCGGCATGCCGGGCGCGCCGGCAGGCCCTTCGTAGCGGATCACGACCACGTCACCGGCCTTGATCGACTTCGCCTTCACCGCCGCGAAGGCGTCGGGCTCGTTGTCGAACACGCGCGCCGGGCCGCGGTGCTGCGTGCGGCCGACGGTCAGCTTGACCACGCAGCCCTCGGGAGCGAGGTTGCCCTTCAGGATCCGGAGCGAACCGCTCGCCTTGATCGGCTGCTCGATCGTCGCCACGACCTCCTGGCCGGGCGTCTCCTCGACCGCGGTCGCGACCTCGCCGAGCGTGCGGCCGTCCACCGTCGGCATCTCGCCGTGGACGAGGCCCTGCTTGGCGAGCTCGCGGGCGACGAGCGCGACGCCGCCGGCGCGGTACACGTCGGTCGCGTGGAACCGGCCCCACGGCTTCATGTCCGCGAGCACGGGCGTGCGCCCGGCGATCCGGTCGAAGTCGTCGATCGTGAACTCGATTCCGAACTCGCGGGCGATCGCGAGGAGATGGAGCAGCCCGTTCGTCGAGCCGCCGGTCGCGACCACCGACGCGGCGGCGTTCTCGATCGCCGCCTTCGTGACGAAGTGGGACGGCCGGAGGTCGCGCCTGACGAGGTCGACGGCGAGTCGCCCGCACTCGGCCGCGGCCTCCGCCTTCCTCGGGGACAGCGCCGGGATGCCGTTCAGCCCGGGCGGGCTGATCCCCAGGAACTCGAGGATCGTCGACATGGTGTTGGCGGTGAACTGGCCGCCGCAGGCGCCCGCGCCGGGGCACGCGACCGACTCGAGCTCGTGCAGGTCCTCCGCGCTGACGGTACCGGCCGCGTAGCCGCCGATCGCCTCGTAGACGTCGGCGACCGTGACGTCCTTGCCGCGGAACACGCCGGGCGCAATCGAACCCGTGTAGAGGACGACCGCCGGGATGTCGAGCCGGCCGAGTGCCATCACCGCGGCCGGGTTCGTCTTGTCGCAGGCGACGAGGCAGACGAGCCCGTCGAAGAGGTGTCCGCGGGATACGAGCTCGATCGAGTCGGCGATCACCTCTCGCGAGACGAGGCTGGCGCGCATCCCTTCGGTGCCCATCGAGACGCCGTCCGAGATCGCGATCGTGTTGAACTCGAGCGGCGTTCCACCCGCCTCGCGGATCCCGCGCTTGACGTCCTGGGCGAGCTCGCGCTGGTTGAGGTTGCAGGGCATCGTCTCGATCCACGTCGTCGCGACGCCGATCAGCGGCTTGGCGAGGTCGTCGTCGGTGAGGCCGACCGCTTTCAGCATCGACCGCGCGCCCGCGCGGTCGGGGCCGTCGGTGATGGCGGCGCTGTGGCGCTTGGCCGGGTCGGTCGGCCGATCGTACGGGTTCTGGGCCATGAGCCCGATCCTATGCGGGTTCAGCCTGGCGCTGGGGGGCCTTGTGCATCCGGCTGCGCAACTCGCGGCCGACCGTCTCGATCCGCTCGTCGGCGGCCTGCGTCCGCAGCTCCTTCAGCTTCGGCTCGCCCGTCTGCATCTGCTCGATCCAGTCCTGTGCGAACGAGCCTTCGCGGATGTCGGAGAGGATCTTGCGCATGTTGTCGCGGACGTGGTCGTCGATCACGCGCGGGCCGCGGGTCAGATCGCCGTACTCGGCGGTGTCGGAGACGGAGTAGCGCATCCCGGCGAGGCCGCCCTCGTAGATCAGATCGACGATCAGCTTCAGCTCGTGCAGGCACTCGTAGTACGCGATCTCCGGCTGGTAGCCGGCCTCGACGAGCGTCTCGAAGCCGAGCCGGATCAGCTCGGTGACACCGCCGCAGAGCACCGCCTGCTCGCCGAAGAGGTCGCTCTCGGTCTCCTCGATGAACGTCGTCTCGATCACGCCTGCGCGGGTCGCCCCGATCCCTGCTGCGTAGCCCAGCGCGAGGTCGAGGGCGTGGCCGCTGGCATCCTGCGCGACCGCGACGAGCGCCGGCGTCCCGTACCCCTCGGAGAACAGCCGCCGGACGATGTGCCCCGGCCCCTTCGGCGCGACCATGATCACGTCGTGGTCGGCAGGCGGTGCGATCCGTCCGTAGTGGACGTTGAAGCCGTGCGCGAAGAGGACCGCCGCGCCCGGCTCGAGATTCGGAGCCACCGCCTCCTCGTACACGGCGGGCTGGACCTGGTCGGGGAGGAGCAGCGAGACGATCTGCGCGCCGCGCACCGCCTCCGCCACCGTCGCGACCGAGAGGCCCGCATCCTCGGCTGGCCGCCGTGAGCCGCTTTCTTCCCGCAGCCCCACCTCGACCTCCACGCCCGAGTCGTGCAGGTTCAGCGCATGGGCGTGGCCCTGGCTGCCGTAGCCGACGACGGCCACCTTCCCGTCCAGAAGGCCGAGGTCGCCGTCGTTGTGGATCGTGGCCATGGAGCTCCTTTCTCGCCTTGTCAGGTCAGTGCAGGACGCGTTGACGATTCGTGCGCCGAACGGACGCACGCTTGAGCCCGATCCGGCCCGTGCGGGAAAGCTCGCGGATGCCGTGCGGGCGGAGCAGCTCTTCGAAGGCGTCGATCTGCTCCGGCTCGCCGACGACCTCGAAGACCATCGAGTCGGGGCCGACGTCGGCGATCCGCGCGTTGAAGACGTCTGCGAGCGCCATCAGCTCTGCCCGCCGCTCCGGGGGCGCCGAGATCGAGATCAGCGCGAGCTCGCGCTCGACCGCCTCTCCGGCCTCGAGCTCGCGCACGCGCAGGACGTTGACGAGCTTGTGCATCTGCTTCTCGATCTGCGCAAGGGACTGGCGCTCGCAGTTGACCCGCAGGGTGATCGACGAGACGTCGTGCCGCTCGGTCGGGCCGACCGCCAGGCTCTCGATGTTGTAGCCGCGCCGGGCGAACAACTGGCAGACGCGGACGAGCGCGCCCGGCTTGTTCTCGACGAGCACCGACAGGGTGTGAATCATCCGCCGACTGCTTTGACAGGCGCAGGCGTCGGTTTCGGCTCCTCGTACTCGAGCATGTCGACGGCGGCGGCACCGGCGGGAATCATCGGGAAGCATTGCTCGTGCGCGTCCACCCGGGCGTCGACGACCGCGGTCCGTCCGCACGACAGCGCCTCGCTGAGCGTCTCCTCGAGCTCGCTCTCGTCGGACACCGTGAATCCGGCCGCTCCGTAGGCCTGCGCGAGGAGTGCGTAATCCGGAACCGCATGCGTGAGGTGCACGTGCGACAGGCGCTCCTCGAAGAACATGGTCTGCCACTGGTTGACCATCCCCAGGTAACCGTTATTGATTACGACGGTCACGATCGGCAGGTCCTCGAGCACCGCGGTCGCGAGCTCCTGGCTCGTCATCTGGAAGCAGCCGTCACCGTCGACGCAGACGACGGTCGCGTCCGGCCGCGCCGCCTTGGCCCCGACCGCGGCCGGGACGCCGTAGCCCATCGTGCCGAGCCCACCCGAGGTGATGAAGCTGCGCGGACGGTCACAGAGCAGGTACTGCATGGCCCACATCTGATGCTGACCGACGCCGGTCGTCCAGACCACGTCGTCGCGGTCGGCGGTCAGCTCCTGGAGCGTCTCCAGCACCTTCTGCGGCTTCAAGTCACCGCCGTTGCCGTAGCGGAGCGGGAACTCCTCACGCCACTCCTCGATGCGGCGGAGCCACGCCTCGGGCGGCGTGGTCCGGCCGCTCTCGCGCAGGTTGCCGACCTCCACGGCAAGGTCGGCGAGGATCTGCTTCAGCGGGCCAACGACCGGGACGTCGGCGCGGCGGAGCTTGTCGATCTCGGCTGCGTCGATGTCGAGGTGGACGACGGTCGCTCCTGGGGCGAACGCGTCGAGCTTGCCGGTCACTCGGTCGTCAAAGCGCGCCCCGACGGCGACGAGCACGTCGCAGCTGTTCATCGCCAGGTTCGACCACTTCGGCCCGTGCATGCCCGGCCAGCCGAAGTGCAGCTCGTGCGTCTCGGGGAAAGCGCTCTTCGCCATCAGCGTCGTCACCACCGGGAGTCGGCCCGCCTCGGCCAGGTCGAGCAGCTCGGCGCAGGCGTCGGCGTTGAGCGTTCCGCCGCCGACGTAGAGGAGTGGCTTCTCGGCGGCGGCGATGCGGCGCGCCGCCTCGGCGATCTGCCGAGCATGGCCGCGCACGGGCGGCCGCCAGCCGGGCAGGTCCACGCCATCGGGGTAGTGGAAGTCGATCTCTGCCTCCTGGAGGTCGCGCGGGATATCTACGAGGACGGGTCCGCAGCGGCCGGTCCGGGCAACGTGGAAGGCGGCCTTGAGCACGTGCGGGATCTCCTCGACGTGCTGCACGAGCCAGGAGTGCTTGACGATCGGGGTGGTGACGCCGGTGATGTCGCACTCCTGGAAGGCGTCGGTACCGATCAGGTGGCTGCGGACCTGGCCGGTGATACAGACGAGCGGCGTTGAGTCCATCCACGCGTCGGCGATCGGCGTGACGAGGTTCGTCGCTCCGGGGCCGGACGTCGCGATCGCCACTCCGACCCGGCCGGACGCGCGCGCATACCCCTCGGCCATGTGGCCGGCGCCCTGCTCATGTCTGGCGAGGACGTGCCG
>JBKOVQ010000211.1:0-2105 GCA_046723985.1 Actinomycetota bacterium
GAGACGTCGCCGAACCAGGTGCCGAACGTCGTTTCGTTCAGCGCACCCTCGAGTCGGCCTGCGACCTCCGTCCAGAGGCTCTCTGCTGTCAACTCCTGCTGGCGCGGCACGTCGCCGTGCGTTCTCCTTGCTCAGGGGGAAGTACGGCGAGCATAACAGCGTCTTGGAGGTCTCTCAACGGGCGCCGCGGTGGGTAAATAGCTGCGTTTTTGCAGGTCTTTTTGTGCACTCCACACAGTCCTCCACAGGTGTGGACAATCGCGTCGGACGGGCCTGCTTAGCGCGTCCTAGCCGCCCGCGCGCAGCGATTTTTCAAAGCTGTAAACACCTGTCCAGCTGTGGATAACGCGGTGGCCAACGCCTCGTCTATACTGGCTCGGCGCCCGCTCGAAAAGGGCGCTCGTTCCTCTTTTTCTCTCACCTCTCACCGTGAAGCGGACCTACCAGCCGAACGTACGCCGCAGGAAGCGCCGGCACGGATTCCGTGCCCGAATGTCCACGCGTGCCGGACGCGCGATCCTGAAGCGCCGCCGAGCTCGAGGCCGCAAGCGGCTCTCCGCCTGACCCCGCCTGAACAGTTGCATCGCCGGAACCGTCTCTCCCGCTCCAGGGACTTCGACGCCGTGTATCGGCACGGACGGTCCGCCTCGACCCGGTTTCTCGTCCTCTACTGGTTTCCCCGCGAGGACGGTGACGAACCGCGGCTCGGGATCGCGGTACCGAAGGGAACCGGCGGCGCGGTCGTCCGCTCCAGGATCAAGCGCCAGCTGCGGGAGCTCTGGCGCGAACGCCTCGAGACCCTTCCGCCGGCGCACGACTACGTGCTGATCGTGCGGCCGGGCCTCGTCGAAGGCGCACAGGCCAAGGGGTTCGAGTGGCTGGGCGAGCGCGTCGACGATGTGCTCGGGAAGGCTGCCGCATGACGCTGATCCTGCGTGTCCCGTCGTTTCTCGGCATTGCACTCGTCTACGCGTACCGCTACACGCTCGGCGTACTCTTCCCGGGCGGCTGCAAGTACCACCCGTCCTGCTCGCAGTACGCGATCGATGCGCTGCGGCAATACGGGCTCGTTCGCGGAGTGATCCTCGCTGGCTGGCGCCTCTTGCGCTGTAACCCGTGGAGCCTCGGCGGGGTCGACTACGTCGAGCAGCAGAGGCTCTTCCGATGATCCTGTTCTCGGTTCTGACGCCGCTCGAAGATCTCCTCCGCAACATCCTCGAATGGCTGCACGGGACGATCGGGCTCCCGTGGGCGTGGGCGATAGTCGCGCTGACGGTGATCGTGCGCCTGCTGATGGTGCCGCTTGCGGTCAAGCAGATCCACTCGATGCAGGCGATGCAGGCGCACATGCCGGAGATGAAGGCGATCCAGCAGCGGTACAAGAACGACAAGCAGAAGCGCAACGAGGAGCTGATGAAGTTCTACCGGGACAACCAGGTCAACCCGGCCGCTCCGTGTCTCCCGCTCCTCGTCCAGTTCCCGGTCTTCATCGCGCTCTACCTCGTTCTGCGCCAGTTTTCGAAGCATCCGCCGGCCGGGAGCCTCTCATGGTTCGGCGGACTCGTTCCGGACATCACGGCTCACGCGAACGCGCACTGGTCCGGCTACTTGTTGCTCGCGATCTACGTCGGCAGCCAGCTCGCCTCGACGTACTTCATGTCCACGACGATGGACAAGACGCAGCGGACGATGATGATGATCCTCCCGGTCGCGTTCGTCCCGGTGCTCGTCAACTTCCCGGTGGGGCTCGTCATCTACTGGGTGACGACGAACCTCTGGACCGTCGGCCAGGGTCTTGTCACGCGGCAGATGATGCCGAAGGCGAAGCCGCCGCCGAAACGATCGTCCCGCACACCGCCGAAGTCGGAGACGCAGAGCCAGGACGGGGTCGCGGAGCCTGCGGAGGACACGTCGGCCGCGCCGCCCGCGCCTCCGCGCCGGGTGAAGCGGAAGAAGCGGAAGGCGAGACGGTGATGGAGGATCTCCGCCAGGTCGAGGCGACCGGCGAGACCGTCGGTGAGGCGAAGTGGGCCGCCCTGCGAGAGCTCGAGAAGCTCCACCCGGGGCTCGACAAGGGTGCCGTTCGATTCCAGGTCGTCTCGGAG
>JBKOVQ010000221.1:0-3331 GCA_046723985.1 Actinomycetota bacterium
CGCCGCCACTGCGGCGTCCACGCGCTCGACCCACGGCCGCGCCTCGAGTCGCTGGAAGGTCTCACGGGCCTCGACGAGCAGAAGCTCGCCCCTGGCCTGTTCTCGGCGCCGCAGCTCGCGCAGAGGCTCATGCCAAGAGCCTAGTCCGGGACGGGCGGCCCTATCACCGAATCGGAAGCCTCAAGGAGAGCGGCGATGCGGCCGATTCTTGCCTCAAATGGGGGAAGGCGGCAAGGAGCGCGAAGGCCTAGCGGGTCCTGGCGCGAAACGCGGAACCTCGAGCGGTCCCGGGCGGGATGCACCTCGGTTTGTCCAGGAGCGTCTGACCGGGCGCGAGACCGAGATCCTGCAGTTGGTTGCCGACGGGATGGTCACTCGTGAGATCGCAGGGAAACTCATGATCGCCCCGGAAACGGTGAAGACCCACATGCATCACATCCTCGCGAAGCTGCAGGCCCGCTCGCGTGCGCACGCAGTGACCATCGGGTTCCGCAGTCGGCTCATCGACTAGGTCGCCGATCGGGTGCTAGGGCTTGCCGCCGTCCCGCAGGTACTGGTGGACGAAGGCGATCGCCATGCTGCCTTCGCCGACGGCGGCGGCGACGCGCTTGACCGGCCCGAGCCGGACGTCGCCGCAGGCGAAGATGCCGGGCACGCTCGTCTCGAGCAGGTAGGGATCGCGGTCGAGCTCCCACCGGCCGGCGGCGCGCACGTCCGAGCCGGTGAGCACATAGCCCTTGTCGTCGAGCGCGATCTCGGGTGGGAGCCAGTCCGTCTCCGCATCGGCACCGATGAGGACGAAGAGGCCCCCGGTCTCGATCCGTGTCGTCTCACCGGTCGACGCGTCGTGGATGTCGATCGCCTCGAGTGCATTGTCGCCGTGAAGACCGACTACCTCCGAGTTGGTGAGGACGTGGATGTTCGAACGGTTCGCCAGCTGGTCGATCAGGTACTGCGACATGCTCTTCTGCAGGCCGTCGCTCCGGCACAGCACGGTCACGTTCCGTGCGTGGGTGGAGAAGTGAAGGGCCGCCTGGCCGGCCGAGTTGCCCGCTCCGACGATGTGGACGTCGAGCCCATAGGTGGTGGGTGCTTCGCTCTGGGCGGCACCGTACGAGACGCCCTTGCCCAGCAGCTCGTTGCACCTGTCCAGCGGGAGCTGCCGCCAGGTGACACCGCAGGCGATGATGATCGTGCGTGCATGCAGGACGTCGCTGCCGTCGAGATGCACCTCCCTCGTCGCCGGATCGATCCGAGTGATCGTGCGGGTGACGAGAATCTCCGCGCCGAGCCGCTGCGCCTGCTTGAGCGCCCGACTCGCCAGCTCCTCCCCGGAGACACCGGAAGGAAAGCCGAGGTAGTTCTCGATCCGTGAGGAGGAGCCCGCCTGCCCGCCCGGTGCCTCCCGCTCGATCACGATCGTCCGGAGACCTTCCGACGCTCCGTAGACACCGGCCGCCAGACCCGCGGGTCCCGCGCCGATGATCACCGTGTCATAGGTCGTGGTCAGCGGCTCCGTCCCGAGGCCGAGCAGCTCCGCCACGCGTCGCGGGTGCGGTCGCACGAGGGTTTCGCCGTCGACGATCCGGATCACGGGGAGGTCCTGCTCGGGCGGGAGCGCGCCGCCCCACTGCTCGGTCGCATCGAGGTCGTCCGGCTGAATCCACGCGAACGAGATCTGGTTGCGGTCGAGGAAGTAGCGCAGCTCGCTGCAGGACGGGTCCAGCCGGTGGCCGAAGACGATCGCGCGAGGCGGTGACTGCTCGGCAGCGAGGCTCAGAAGGCCGGACGCTCCCTCGATCCGGTTGCTCGCCAGCTTGCCCACTTGCTTGCCGACGTCCGGCTCGAGGGCGACGACGGCGTGGTAGTCGTGCGGCTCGATCCGCAGCACGCGCGACCGCTCGGTAGCGCGGAACCCGGCCGGGAACATCGTTCCGAGCGTGACCGGGACCTCGCCGAAGATGTCGCCGGGGTGGCGCTCGCCGACTTTCCTCTCGATCCCGTCGACGAGCTTGGTCACCTCGATGTGCCCGTCGAGGACTGCGAACAGCGCCCGCTCGGAGCCCTCGGGCGCCGCGTACTCGCCCGGCGTGAGGCTGATGTCGGCGGCGACCCGGGCGAGCCGCTCACGGGCCGCGGGATCGAGACCGGCGAAGATGGTCACCGCGCGAATCTCGTCGGCCGTCACCACGACGTATCAACGCTACTGCTTCGCCCAAAGCCTGTCATGCTGCGGCCGTCCGGAAGGCGACCAACGGGAGGGAAACGATGGCCTGGGTTCTGGTGCAGAAGGCGACGGAGACGGGTTGGGATGAGTACCAGCGCGTGGCCGATGCGGCGGGGGTGGACGACAATCCGCCGGAAGGGCTGATCGTGCATGCGGCCGGCCAGGACGGAGCGAACTGGCGGTCGGTGTCGGTCTGGGAGTCGCAGGAGGCGTACGAGCGGTTCCGGGACGAGCGCCTGCTGCCGGCGGTCGTGCGGGCACTCGGCGAGGACTTGGCGAACCAGGGCCCGCCGCCTCAGGAGTCGTTCGAGACGAAGCACCTCGTCAAGCCGTAGCGGCTCGACACCTGCCGCCTCAGACGCCCTCTTTTGGCGAGGCGCCTCGCGGTCTACGGCACCAGCACGAGTTTTCCCTTCGCCGCCGCGCTCTCGAGCAGCTCGTGTGCGTGCCGCGCGTCAGTGAGCGGCAGTCGTTCGGCCACGACTGGATGGATCTCGCCGCGTCGGAGCAGATCGAGGAGTACGGCGAAGTCCTCCCGAAACCAATCCGGGTTGCGGGGACCTCCGCCGACCGGAAGCGGTCGGCGACTCCCCATCGGAAGAACCTGGTGTCCTTCGCGCAGTTTCTGGATCCGATAGGCGGACACCTGTCGGCGGGGCGAGAGCAGGCCCCACAGCGCGACGGTCGCGGTCGAGGCGTACCACTCGACCCACCCTCGCCAGCTCCTGTGCCCATGCGAGATCGTGGAGGAGTGGCCGTAGATGACAAGCCGACCGCCCGGCCTGAGAGCGCGGAAGGAGCGCAGCGATATCTTGCCGCCGAGCCCATCGAGCACGACGTCCACGCCGTTCCCTGGGAGTTCGCGCACCCGCGCCAGGAAGTCCTCGTTGCGGTAGTCGATCGGTACCGCGGCGAGCTGCTCGACTGCGGCACGGTCGCGAGCCGAACAGGTCCCGTACATCCGAAGGCCGGCGACCGCTCCCAGCTCGAGCACCGCCGTGCCCACCCTCCCAGCCGCACCGTGCACAAGCACCGCCTCGCCGCGCTTGACCTTCGCGGTGCGATGAAGCAGCTGATATGCGGTCATGTACGTGAAGACGAGGC
>JBKOVQ010000111.1:0-7788 GCA_046723985.1 Actinomycetota bacterium
TGGTCGGCCTCCCGTGGCTCGCGGTCGTCCTGGACACCGGCCTGAAGAAGACCCTCGAGCTCGGGCTCTACCCGTTCGTCCCCGGGGACATCTTCAAGCTCTACCTGGCCGCCGCGCTGCTCCCGACCGCCTGGAGGGTCGCCCGCCGCAGGGACGCGTGACGGGCATGCCCCGGCCGAGGTGATGTCTCGGCGAGAGCCGGTACTTCGCCGCCTCCGAGGAGGCAGTCAGCCGTCCAGGTAAGGGCGGAGCGCGCGCTGAAGCTTGCGGCTCTCCGAGATGACGGGAGAGCCGACGGCGTCGGGCGGGTCGCCCCACTTCGCGCCGGGCTGGTAGACGAGGAAGATGTCCCAGGCGGCCGCGCCGTCGCCGAGGCCGAGCATGCGGGCGACCGCGAGGCCGAGCATGCGCCTGCCGTCCCAGTAGTGCCGCGCCCGGTCGTCGACGAGGAGGTCGGCGACCTCGGGGTTGGCGTCGCCCGCGAGCATCGGGATCCAGCCGACGAAGACACGGAGATCAGCCTTCGGGTATCGCCTGAGAATGTGCTCCTGCGCCCAACTGGCGCCCGCCCGGCACGTGTATCAGGTCGGCGAGAGCAGGAGAACGAGCCGCGGATGCCCTGCATCGTCGTCGAAGGCACGCTCGAACTGATCCATGCTCGCGATCGTCTCGAGCCTCCCCGATCCACCCGATGATCCGTGGCCGCCGCATCCCACGGACGCCAGGAGGACGCCGATCAGGACAGTTGCCAGGACCAGACGCAACGTCTGACTAGTGTGCCGATTGAGGACAGCACCGAACCGCACTGCGTCGCACGATTCCCGCGTTCGCCCTCTGCCCAGTCCGGCGCTGTACCTTCTGGCCTTCGCATGAGGTCGGGCCTGCGGCGCCGACCGGCGTCAGGGGCCAACCTCTTCCCCATCCGCCCGATCGGCCCCTCGTCGACCGGCGAACCGTCGGGCCTGGCGCATACCCGACGCGTACGGATCGAGCGGAGAGGCGCTCGAGCGCCGGCCGGCGGTCCACTTCGCGGTAGTCGACGAGCGCGTAGACGTAGTGGTCGGCAGCAACACGCTTCGAGTCGCCTAGCAGTTCGGCGACCTCGGCGAGCGAGCCTGTCCGCTTGTAGTGCAAGGAGCCCCGCCGTCGTCTTGGCGCGTATGGCTTTCGGTTCACGCGGTCGCGTAGATTCCGCCGAAATGGTGATCGACGTCGACTCCGACCTCGTAGAGCGGCTCGTGCTCGAGCTCGCCCGCCACGGCGCGTACGGAGACACCGGAGTCTGGCGAACCGTGTACACGGCCGAGTGGGTCGCGGCTCAGGATCAGATCGCTGCCTGGCTCGCCGAAGCGCAACTCGAGGTACGGCGAGACGCTGTCGGCAGCGTCTGGGGGAGGCTCGCCGGCAGAGAGTCCGGCCCCGTGATCGCGACGGGGTCGCACATCGACTCGCAGACGCCGGGCGGCCGCTACGACGGCGCGCTCGGGGTGGTCGCCGGACTGGTCGCGCTGCGGACCCTTCGCGAGCAATTCGGTACCCCCCGCCGCACACTCGAGGCGGTGTCACTGTGCGAGGAGGAGGCAAGCCGCTTCCACGCCGCCAGTTTCTGGGGCTCGCGGGCGATCGTCGGCGCGATCTCGCCGAACGAGCCGGACCTGATCCGCGACCGAGACGGCACGTCGATCGGCGACGCGATGCGCAGCGTCGGCCTCGATCCGCCACGGATCCCGGAGGCAAAGCGAGACGACCTCGACATCTGGATCGAGCTCCATATCGAGCAAGGGCCGATCCTCGAAGAGGAAGGGCTGCAGGTCGGCGTGGTCGATGCGATCACGGCCATCCGCCACTACGTGATCGAGCTCCGCGGTCGATCCGACCACGCCGGAGCCCGACCGATGGAAGGCCGGCTCGACCCGATGGCGGGCTTCGCGGAGATCGTCACCGCGGTGATCGGCGTCGCGCTGGAGAGCGGCGCCCCGGCGGTAACGACGGTCGGGCGGGTCGAGGTCGAGCCGAATCTGCCCTCGGCCGTACCTGACAAGGTCACCTTCACGCTCGACTCGCGCCACCCCGACCAGCAGGCGGTGGACGCCCAGCACGCGCGGCAGGAGCAACTGATGCGGGAGATCGCGGAGCGGCGAGGCCTGGAGATCTCCTGGACGAAGCCGCTCGACCTGCCAGCCTCCCCGTCCGATCCGACCGTCGTCGCCGCGCTGGAGCGTGCAGCGACGGAGCAAGGCATCCCTTTCCGCCGCATGCACAGCGGCGCCGGCCATGACACCCAGAACATCGCGAAGATCGCGAAGACGGCGATGGTGTTCGCCCGCAGCAAGGACGGCCGCAGCCATACACCGGAGGAGTTCACGTCCGTCGCGGACGCGGTCGCCGCGATTCGCGTCCTCGCGGCGACGCTGCACGACCTGGCCTATTGAGCCGTCGGCTCAGACCCGGGCGAAGGCAGCGGCGAGCCGCGCCTCGGCTTCGGCCGAGATCCTCGACCCTTCGACCTCGACCGCCGTCACCCCCTCCAGCTCGAGCAGCGCAGGCCGGATCGTCGATGCTGTCGTCACGGGTCGCAGAGGGCAGCCCGTGCACATGCCGGTGAAGCGCAGTCGGACGACGCCTCCCTCGACGGCGACCAGCTCGACCCCGCCCGCATGGGCGTCGAGCGCCGGTCGGAGCTCCTCGATACGAGCGAGGACGGCGCCCCTCACGAGAAGGCGTGGGGATAGTGTTCGCGCGCCGCTTCCTCGCTGACGTAGCCCTCGCGCACGTCGCTGAGCACCGCTTCCGGATCGCGTTCGAAGGGCGGGCCGTATCCGCCCCCGCCGCCGCACCGGATCGTGAAGGTCGATCCTTTCGGCAGCGGCAGCCCGGTCGCCTTCGCCACCGGCGTGATCGTGCCGTCCGGAAGGCGTAACTCGCCTCCGTTCGGCCTGCCCGGCAGCCCGCCGGCGAGACCCCACGGCGGGTTCTTCGTCCGCTCGATCGTGGAGATCGCGTACGTGTCCTCGAGCAGGTGGAACACCATGTCCGGCCCGAGGCCGCCGCGGTGTCTGCCCGGACCGCCGGAGTCGGTCGCCAGCTCGCACCGCTCCATCAGCCACGGGTTCCGCTGCTCCCAGACCTCCAGCGGCGCGAAGCGGGTCGCGGCCTCGATGTGATGGAGGCGCGCACTCTGCCCGTCCCCATGGAGCGACGCGCCCTGGCCGACGGGATGGGGCGATCCGTCTGCCCAGAAGACGCCGGTGTCCTCCCGCACGCCGTACCACATGACCGCTGCCAGGTCGCCGCCCGAGCAAGCGCAGACCGCCTCCGGCATCGCGTCCGCAACCGCGTTCAGCACCGCCTCCGTCGCCTGCATGGCAGGCCACCCGTAGAGGAAGCACGGCGACGGCGAGAGCGCGTGGAACATCGATCCCGGGCGAGAGATCACCTCGATCGGCCGGAAGTGGCCCTCGTTCGGCGCTTCGCCTCCGCCCGCGAGCATGGTCATGATCACCCGCGCGGCCGAGACGGTCGACGCGATCGGGCAGTTGACCGGGCCCTTCCGCGCATCCGGCGCGTTGCTGAAGTCGAGACGTGCGGTCGAGCCCTCGATCTCCAGCACGACCTCGAACGGGATCGGGTCCGGCGAGATCCCGTCGTCGTCCATCTCGCCGCGACCGACATACCGTCCGTCGGGAAGCTGCTCGATATAGCTGCGGACTACGGCCTCCCCGTGGTCGTACATGCGCTCGACGCAGGTCAGGATCGTGTCGACGCCGTACCGCTCGACCAGGCGCACGAGCTCGCGTCCGCCTGCGCGCACGGCCGTCACCTCGGCGTTGATGTCGCCGAGGACGAACGCCGGCAGGCGCGAATTCGCAATCGCCATCTTCTGGATGTCCTCGACCAGCTCACCGCCCCGGTAGAGCTTGACCCCGGGGAAGATGACGCCTTCCTGGAAGACGTCGGTGGTGTCGGTGCAGTAGATCTCCTTCGCGCCGATGTCGAGCCAGTGCGCCTTGATCGCGGAGTACCCGACCAGGTCGCCGCCGGACAGGAAGACCGGCATCACGACGGCCGCGTCCTGCGGGTGCGAGCCGGTCTTGTACGGGTCGTTCATCAGGATGATGTCGCCCGGCTCGAGACCGTCTTCACCCCCGACCTCGTCGACCGCGGCCTCGATGCAGAAGCTCATCGTGCCCATGAAGAAGGGCAGGCTCGGCGCCTGGGCGAGGAGCCGCATCCGGCGGTCGTAGAGCACCGCGGCGAAGTCGAGAACCTCGTAGATGATCGGCGACATCGACGTGCGGACGACCGTGCGCTTGATCGCCTCGGCCGCGGCGATCAGCCCGTGCCTGATCACTTCGGTCGTGATCGGATCTGCCTCGGCCGCGTCGTGCTCGCCCGCCAGGCCGCCGCGGTAGACGAAGGTCTCGGTCGCAGTCATCGGCCTCCTCCGTTGTCGGTCATGCGCAGCACGCCCTCCCGGCCGCGCGCGGCGGCAAAGTCGGCGTCGAGGTAGGTCGTGGCGGTCTCCTCCAAGACGATCGCCGGCCCGTCGATCCCGTCCTCGCCGATCTCACTTCGGTCGACGAGCCGGAACGGCAGCCGTTCGCCGCGTGTGAAGGACCACGCCTCGATCTCGCCGTCTTCGTGGACGATTCCGCCGGACGCGTCCTCGCGGTCCCGCCGCGCCAGAGGCGTGCGGAGCGTGGCCCGCACGGAGACGATCTCCGCCGGGTCGGCCATGACGTGTCCGAACGTGCGGTCGTAGTCGGCCGAGAACAGACCGCGGATCTCCTCGGCGTCCAGCGCCAGCCGACCGTCCTGGCCGTAGGGGACGGCGACTGTGAGCGTGTGCTCCTGGCCGGCGTAGCGCATGTCGAGGCCCACCTCGCGCAGGCACTCGCCGTTCGAGCCGGCGCGCGCGGCGAGGTCCTCGAACAGCCCGGCGAGCAGTTCGTTGACGCCCCGGACGGCTCCGTCTTCCAGGCGCACGATGCGCGTCCGGGCCGCGCTCTGCGTGAGGTCGGCGCCGAGGAGCCCCCAGGCGGAGAAGTTTCCCGCGTGCGCGGGCACGACCACGTCGCGGATGTCGAGCTCGCGGGCGAGGAGTGTCGCGAAAAGCGGCCCGGCGCCGCCGAACGGCACCAGCACGGCGCCGCGCGGGTCGCGCCCGCGCTCGATCGTGATCGCCCGGATGGCGTTGGCCATGTTCGCGGCGGCAATCGTGAGCACGCCGCGAGCCGCCTCGTCCGAGGACAGCCCGAGCAGGTCGCCGAGCGGCCGGAGGGCACGCTCGGCGAGCTCCCGGTCGAGCGCGAGCCCGCTCGCCAGCCTGCCCTCGCCCAGCATCCCGAGCTGGAAGGCGGCGTCGGTGACCGTCGGCTCGGTGCCGCCGCGCCCATAGCACGCCGGGCCCGGGACAGCGCCCGCACTTCCGGGCCCGACCTTGAGCAGGCCGCCGACGTCGATTCTGGCGAGCGAGCCGCCGCCGGCGCCGATCGAGCGCACGTCGACCCACGGGCTCTGCACCGGCATCCCCTCGACCGAGCCCTCGTACATCAGCTGGGGACGACCGCCGCTCACCAGACACGTGTCGAAGCTGGTGCCGCCGACGTCGGCGGTGATCACCTCCTCCAGCCCGAGCCGCCGGGCGAGCTCTCCGGCGCCCTCGGCGCCGGCGACCGGGCCCGACATGATCGTCTCGAACGGGCGCTCTTCCGCCTCGGCGAACGTCATCGCACCGCCGCCGGAGCGCGTGACCAGCGCCTCCCCGGCGAAGCCCTCCGCCCGGAGGCGGTCGTCGAGCGCGCGCAGGTAGTTCGTCATCCGCGGACGGACGTACGCGTCGATCACCGTCGTCGAGGTGCGCTCGTACTCGCGGTACTCGCCCGAGATCCGGTGGGAGAGTGAGATCTCGCCCTCGAAACCCGCCGCCCGCAGTGCCCGTTCGGCCGCCTGCTCGTGGGCCGGATTCGTGTAGGCGTTCATGAATGCGGCCGCGACGGAGGTGACGCCTTCCGCGGCGAACGTCTCGACGGCTGCGCGTACGTCGCCCTCCTCGAACTCGGCCCACACCTCGCCGTCGGCGCGGATTCGCTCCGTGACCGCAAGCCGCAAGCGGCGCGGCACGAGCGGCTCGGGCTGACGCCAGAAGAGGTCGTATGGATCGCCCCGGTCTCCGCGCGCCAGCTCGAGGACGTCCCGGAAGCCGCGCGTGGCGAGCAGGCCCACGACCGCCCCGCTCCGCGTCAGCAGCGAGTTCAGCCCGACCGTCGTCCCGTGCAGGAAGTACGCGGCGGTCCGGAGCTGGTCGGCCGATACCGCCGAGCGGACCGCGGCCAGTACGCCGCCCTCCGGCCCCTGCGGCGTGGTCGGCTCCTTGGAGACGCGCACCTCGCCGGTCTCGTCGTCGTAGAAGATCAGATCGGTGAAGGTGCCGCCGACGTCGACGCCGAGCCGGGTCGCCATCAGCCGACCGGCGCCCCTGCGAGCTCCGCCTTCTTCACCTCGACGTCGATCCCCATCAGGCGCGAGAAGGTCAGGCCGAGGATGTTCTCGCGATCGCGTCTCGTGATCTGCGGGAAGCCGAAGCCGTCGCGCAGGTCGTTCGGGATCTCCAGGTCCATGAACGCCCGGAGGTAGGGTGCGGGGCCGCCGGAGAGGGCTGCATCGGACGCGTAGCAGAGCTTCTCGGACCCGACCATCTGGAGCAGCTGGCCGAGCTGCTGCTGCACGGCGCGCGGCGCGATCAGTGTGAAGTTGAGGTTCGCGGCGAGCGAAAGGTAGATGTTGGGAAAGCGTGCTGCGATCCAGACCGCCTCCTCGAAGTACGGCAGCGCGAGGTGATGGATCACGAAGTTGAGCTCTGGGAAGTCGCGAGCAGGCCGCTGGAGGTCGTTCGGCCGCATCGCCTCCAGGTCCATCAACCCGAACGGGATCCCCTTGTGGAACTGGACGGTGGTGACTCCGAGCTCGAGACACCGCTCGTACAACGGGTAGGCGAGCTCGCGGTCGTCGCACGCCCACGACCGCTCGACGTGACCGTTGTAGAACTTGATCGACCGTGCCCCTAGCTCCTTGATCTGCCAGTCGAGCTGATCGAGGGCCGCGTCGACTCCCTGCCAGAGCGGATCCACCCCGCCACAGAAGACCACCCGGTCCGGGTATCGCTTCGCCATCTCGTACTGCGTCAGCACCGGCGCGAACGTGTCCTTGAACCAGTCGAAGATCGGCACCACCTGCACCATCGCCATGTCGGTCGGCGCGTCCTCGAAGACCATCGCGTAGAGCTCTTCGATCGTCCAGCGCCGCTTGAATTCGATCGTTCCGTCGTTGTAGCCGGGCCAGCGGCCGCCCGCGCCCATCGCCAAGAGCAAGTCGCGCGAGTACCGCGCGTCCGGCGCGTCCTCCCGCAGGTTCTCGTCCGACATGTCGTAGCAGTGGATCGCGTTGTCGAAGACGAAGATCCCGTCCAGCACGCCTATCGCCTCGTCGCCCGGTCGTGGCTCACGGTCTGACGCTAACGCTTCCCGCTTAGAATCGCTGCGGGATGAGGGTAGTGGGCGTCGACATCGGCGGCACCTTCACCGACTTCATGCTCTATGACACGGAGTCGGGCCGAGTGGACGTGCACAAGGTGCGTTCGACCCCCGACGACCCGGGTCGCGCGATGGTCTCCGGGCTCGTCGAGCTTTGCGGTAATGCCGGTGTCGAGCCGGGCGAGATCGACGCGGTCTTCCACGGGACGACGATCGCCACCAACGCGGTGCTCGAGCACAAGGGCGCGGAGACCGG
>JBKOVQ010000244.1:0-4863 GCA_046723985.1 Actinomycetota bacterium
GTACGCGCTGCGGAGCGCAGGGAGGATCGCCTTGCCGGCATCCGGGAAGACAACGAGCGCGTCGACGCCCTTGGCGACCATGCCCTGGATGTCGGAGATCGCCTTCTGGGTGTTCCCCTGGCCGTCTGCATAGTCGATCGACGTCACGCTCGGACACTTCTTCGCCTCGACCCGAGCCGAGTTGGTCGTCACGAGGCGCCAGCTGTTTCCGCCGAACCCGTCCGTGAACCCGAGCTTGATCTTCTTCGGCCCGCACCACGACGGCACGGCGGACGACTTTGCGGATGACGTCGGCTTCGCGGACGACGTCGCGGCGGCGAGCATAACGGCGCCGCATGCGAGTGCGAGTGCGAGAACCACACCGCCCTTCTTCCTGCTCATGAACCTGTCCTCCCTTCCTCCGTTGTTCACTTGACACGTCCTGGGTACGGCGCCCGTCCGGGCCGACGCGTCGCTCATGTGGGGGCGACGCTCCGTGGGCGATGCGCGACGAGGCGGCGCACGAGTGCCCGCCAGTCGATGGTGTAGAGGGCGACGCCGACCGCCAGCGCGGCGGCTTGGACAAGGGTGCGAGTCGCGTAGGTGACGCCGAGCGCGAGCACGAACTGGTCGAGCTGCGACAGGAAGAGCGCCGCAACGGCTGTGGCAACCAGGTTGCCGCGCCCGCCGAGCAGCGAGGTTCCGCCGAGAACGACGGCTGCAACCGTCGGCAGCAGGTAGTTGTTGCCCTCGTAGGCGGTCGGCTGGTTGACGATGCCGGCATGCATCACGGCAGCGAGGCAGTAGAGGATCTGCGCCCAGACGTACGCGGACGTCCGATGGCGCTTCCACGGGAGCCCGGCGGTGCGGGCTGCGGTCTCGTTGGCGCCGACGGCCTCGAAGTGACGACCGGCCGGCGTCAGCTTGACCACCGCCGTGACGAGCGCCGTGACGGCGACGGCGAAGTACAGCGGAGCCGGAATGCCGAGCCAGAGTCCGCCCCCGACCCTCGCCAGGCGGGCGGTGGTCGTGGTCGGTATCCCGGCCGTGTACCAGAGCACGGCGCCGAACAGCAGGGCGTTGGTGCCGAGCGTCGCCACGATCGGGTTGAGTCGCATCCGGCCGATCAGCCACCCGTTCAGCGCGCCCGCGGCGACGGCTGTGCCGAATGCGATGACGATCGCCGGCCACAGGCGGGCGTTGTCCCCGGCCGGGTACTTGGTGACGATCACGACGTAGAGCGACAGCCCGCCGGCGACCGAGAGGTCGATGCCGCCCTGCATCACGACGAGCGTCTGGCCGAGCGCCGCGATCGCAAGCGCAGACGCGAACGGCAGCATCGTGAGCACCACGCCTCTGTTCAGGCTCGAGGGGGCAAACAGGTAGCTGGCCAGGAACAGGCCGGCTGTGGCCACGAGCACTGTCGCGAGGCCGCGTGACAAGAGCCTCCTCGACCCGCGTGGGATGGCCGTCATCGACTGGTCCGAACCGCCGCTCCGCGTTTCAGGCCTCACTTGGCGGACGATGGTAACGCGCTACGCAGGTGTTCACAAGTATTAAGATGAACACTCGGAGAAATGTTCGGCGCAAGTGAACACGCGGGTGCCGCCAACGCGGAGTGAGGCGATGGGACGCGTACAGGATCGGGTCGTGATCGTGACGGGTGGAGCAGGCGGCATCGGTGCCGCTGCGTGCAGGGCGATCGCGGCCGAGGGTGGGAAGGTCGTGGTCGCCGACCTCGGCGCGTCCGCGGCCGAGAAGGTCGCGGCGGAGATCGCGGGCGAGGGCGGCTCGGCAACCTCGGTCGCGGTCGACGTCACCGATCGGTCGCAGGTGAAGGCGATGGTCCAGGCAGCTGTCGAGACCTTTGGCGAGCTCAACGTGATCTTCAACAACGCCGGGATGAATCGACCGCGCGACTTCATGGACGTCGACGAGGCGAACTTCGACGAGATCGTTCGCGTCAACGCCTGGGGCGTGGTCGTGTGCACCCAGGAGGCTGCGCGTCAAATGATCGCCCAGGGAACCGGCGGCAAGATCGTCAACACCGGCTCGATCGCCAGTCGCCAGGGGTACTGGGACTTCGTCCCCTACTGCGTGGCGAAGTTCGGGACGCTCGCGATCACGCAGGCGACCGCACGCGGTCTGATCGAGCACGGGATCACGGTGAACGCCTTCGCGCCGGGCGTCGTCGACACGCCGATGTGGGTCGGGCTCAACAAGGACATCCGGGCGATCCACGACCAGCCTGCCGACACGGATCCGATGCGCGACTTCGCCGGGAACACGCTGATCGGGCGACCGGCCTCACCGGCAGAACTGGCGCCGTTCCTGGTCTATCTGGCGTCTCCCGAGTCCGACTACATGACGGGGCAGATGTACATGGTGGACGGCGGGCAGATCCTTGTCTGACGGCTCGCTCGGGCTTCGCCGATCCCACCATCACACGGAGGAGCGATGAAGGCACTCCATCACGTCGGCATCACGGTCAAGGACCTCGACGCGTCGATCCGCTTCTACCACGACGTGCTGGGCCTCCAGTTCGCGAACGAGCCGACCCCCTGGTTCGAGGGAGAAGAGTTGAGTCGAGGGGTCGGGGTTCCCGGCGCCGCCCTGCGGCAGGTCAGCCTCCTGGTTGGCGACACGACGCTCGAGCTCCTCGAGTACAAGAGCCCTCCGAGCGAGACCGCCGGGCCGCTCGAGTCGAACAACCGAGGCGCCTCTCATGTTGCCTTCCTGGTCGACGACATCGAGGCGACGAAGGCCGAACTCGAGGCGAAGGGCATCGAGTTCTACGGGCCGGTCAACGTCGTGGACGAGGGCGTGCTGGCCGGCTGGCGGTGGGTGTACTTCGACGACCCCGACGGATACCCCCTCGAGCTCGTGGAGGTCGCGTACTACCTGGAAGAAGACCGGCGCGCAGGCATCGCGGCGTACCTCGCATCGCGGTCGTAGCGCAGCCCGTGGGTCGTGGGCGCCCCTTCCCTCCGACGCCCACGACCCCGCATCGTCCTCGACGTCCGGGGATCGGAAGCTTTTGCTGAACGTGATACCTTCAAGAAGGTCTTCGGTCACCCAACTCGCGTGTCATCTTTGAACACTTACCTCGTCGCTGTACGTCTTACTGAACAGAGCCGCACGACTTACTGAACAAGGTGGGCGTGAAAGATTCGAGAGTGAAAGCCAAGCCGCGGCGGCGGCCCCGGGCGGCCGTGCCGGAGGGAACGACCCTCGACAGGCAGCGCCTGCGCGACGACCTGGGTCATCGTCTACGGGCGGTCCGCGAGCAGAAGAACATCGGCTTGCGCGAGCTCGCACGGCGGTTGGGTGTGTCCCCGAGCCTGATCTCTCAGATCGAGACCGGGAAGACCGAGCCGTCCATCAACACGCTCTTCGCGATGGTCAGCGAGCTCGAGCTCTCGGTCAACGAGATCGTCTTCGAGCTGGAACGCGACGCCGATCTGCCGTCGGGAGACGCCGTCGGCGGGGCTGCGGGCGGTCCCGCGCGCGGGCCTGGCGGGACGGTCTCGTCAGAAGCAGCCGGATCACCGGTGCAGCGCAGCACGAACCGCACGTCGATCAGCCTCGAGTCAGGCGTCAGCTGGCAGCGGCTCACCGCGCAACCGGACCACAACGTCGACTTCCTCTATCTCCGCTATCCACCGGGGAGCGAGTCGACTCCCCCGCATTCCCTGATGCGGCACAACGGGACGGAATACGGCTACATCCTGTCGGGAACGCTCCAGGTGTCGATTGGCTTCGACACCTACCATATCGGCCCGGGTGACTCGATCTCGTTCGACTGCACGCAGCCACACCGCTTTGCCACGGTGGGCGACGAAGCGGTCGAAGCCGTGTGGTTCGTCGTCGGCCGGAGGAACGCGGCCTCGGCCGACGATTCGTCGGTGGCGCCTTAGCCCGCTTCCCGGTCTTCGTCTTTCGTCACGAACCCGGCGTCTTCCAGGCTTGCGGCGCCGGCGTAGTACCAGGCCATGACGACCTCGCCGTCCGACGTGTTCTCGAAGCCGTGATACGCGTTCTGGGGCACGAACACGGCCTCGCCCGGTCCCAGCTCGATCGCGTCGTCGTCGACGTACGCAATACCTGAACCGGAAACCAGGTACTCGACCTCTTCGGCATGCGGATGCCGGTGGAGCTCGTGCTTCGCCCCCGGCGAGAAGAACGTGACCCCGAACACGGTCTTCGAGGCGCCTACGGTCTCGTTCGTCACGAGCCAGCGGACATCCATGTCGACCCATCCGCGCTCGGGGATGCCGGGGCTCGACTCGGTCGCGCGAACGGCAACTTTGTACGGATGCTCGGCAACAGTCACAGCGCCTCCGATCGATGTTCGGGGTAAACAGTGTCCGCTGTGACTGTACGAGACGGGGAGGCGGCTGGTCAAACGTTCCCCCCGCCGAGACCTGCCCGGCGGCCGCGGAGAGTCGGGACGGACGGAGGGTTCGGTCCCGACCCCGCGGCCTCGCTTCGGCGGCTCAGCTTCCGGTCTTTTCGACGACCTCTTCGGGGTCAACGCCTGGAGGCCGGTCAGGTCGAGGCCGCGGGCACCCTTGACCTGGACGTCGCCGAAGTCGCCGTCGACGATGCCGCCGCCCTTCGTCTTCACTCTCGTCGTCGCGTCGAGGACTCACCTGTTGCCGACGTGATCGTGGTTCTTGTCGCCGTTCCCGATGCCGGGCTTCGTGTCGCCGTCGCCGGTCGGAGTGCCGCCGGTCGGCTCGTCCGAGGCGGGAGGAGCGGTGTCGGTCGTGTCGGCCGGCGGAGGCGCCGGGGTGGCCGACGGATCGGGTTCGGTCGTGGTCGGGGTGGACGGGGCCGGCGTGGTGACCGTCGTGTCGGGCGGCGGAGGCGCCAGGGTGGCCG
>JBKOVQ010000081.1:0-8651 GCA_046723985.1 Actinomycetota bacterium
GTGCCAGCCTCGCCCGCTGGTGCTCCCGTCTACACGCCCCCTTCTCGCGGGTCGAGCGAAACCCTCCGAGAGCCTCCTCGGGGCAGTGGGAAGCCGGTGGTAACCCGTGGCAACTGTTTCCGTGGCGATGCGCGAAACGGGGCAAAACCGATCCCGCGTTCTTGGCTCGGGGAGCCAAGTTCTACCCGTGAGAACCCTCCAGAACCCGGTGCTCCGAGTTGTCGAGCTGGTGCTCTCCCAACTGAGCTAACCGCCCCGGGTGGGCGCATTGTAGCCGCTCGCCCCGGCCGCTTCAGGAGGCCGTGCTCACCGCGCTGCCCTCGGCCGCCGCGGGCACGTCCGCGCGCGGCTCGCGGACTCTCGCCTCCATCACCACCGTCGTCCCCTGCGGAGTCCGGTGGACGTGTACGTCATCGCTCAGGGCACGCATGATCTCCATGCCGTGCCCGCTCGACTCGGTGTGGGCGCGAGCCCGCCACACGCCGGCGTCGCGGATTCGCGTGACCAACGTGCCGTCGCTGCGCAGTCGGAGCTCGAGCGTGGCCTCGCCCGGCTGCTCGCCGTAGGCGTGTCGCACGGTGTTTGCGCAACCCTCACCGCACGCCTGCACCGTGTCTTCGATCTGGCGCTGGTCGAGTCCCTGCTCGGCCAGCCACGTTCGCAGCTCCTGCCGGACCCCCAGGAGCGCCTTCGGAATGGCGGGGAAGACACGGGTGAAGATGCGGGTGTCTCTGGGCTCGCGCCGGAGACAGAGGAAGACGAGGTCGTCGAGGCTGCCCTCGGCGAACTCGTCGACGATCTCGTCGCACAACCGCTCCGGCTCGAGGCGATAGCGCGCGACGACAGCGCCCTTCAGGCGCTCGAGCCCGTTGTCGATCGAGTCTTCCCGCCGCTCGATCAGCCCGTCGGTGTAGAGGATCAGGGTCGAGCCCTCCTCCAGGATCGTGCGGCCTTCGGGTCGCCCGGCCTCGTCTCCGATGACGAGGCAGAGCGGCGGCCCCTGCCCTCCCTCCAGGAACCGACCGTTCCCGTTCCGGTCGATCACCAGCGGCGGCGGATGACCGGCGAGCGAGTACCGCAGCTCGCCGGTCTGCGGCTGGAGCAGCACCGCGGCGACGGTGCCGAAGCGGGCCTCCTCGATCTTGTCGGCGAACTGGTCGAGGCGGCCGAGTAGCTCCGGCACGCTCTCGACGACGAGCCCGAGCGCGCCCATCGCGCTCCGCAGCTTGCCCATCGCAGTCGCCGCCTGAACGCCGTGCCCGACGACGTCGCCCACGGCCACGAGGATGCCGCCGTCCTCGCGTTCGATCAGGTCGTACCAGTCGCCGCCGACCTCCAGCTCGGCCGTCCCCGGCAGGTAGCGCATCGCGGCGGTCACTCCCGGGCTCGTGGCGTCCGTGCGTCCGAGCAGGCTCAGCTGGAGCGCCTTCGACCGCTCCTGCTCGGCTTCGAACAGGCGCGAGTTCTCGACCGCCATCGCAGCCTTGCGCGCGAGCTCCTTCGCGATCTCCAGGTCCTCCTCGCTGTACGGCTCGGGACGCGACGAGGCCAACACGACCAGAACGCCGAGCGACCGTCGCCCGAGCGCCAGCGGAGCTGCGATCAAGCTGCGCGGCCTCAGCCTCGCGGAGAGCATGTCGCCCTCGTTCCCGAAGCCGAGCTCGCTCCACGTCTCGTCCGTCACGGACTCGAAGAGCCGCGCGCGGGGCTGGTCGAACACCCAGCGACCGAAGCTCGAGGCGTTGCTTCGCATGCCCACCAGCCTGCGGAGCACCTCGTCCTGGACACCGCGCGTGGCGACCGCGGCCACCTCGACCACGCCGTCCGGCTCGACCAGCTGGACGAGCGCGACGTCGCCGAGTTCGGGGATGCACGTGTGGGCGAGCTGGCCCGCTCGGCCCCTGACGTCCAGACGACGCTCGAGCGACGCCGCTGCGGCGGCGAGGAACCGCGACCGCCGCAGCCGGCGCTCGGCCTCCTCGCGGTCGCGCCGCTCCTTCTCCTGCTCCTGGAGGAGGCGCGCCTGGCGGGCGATCTCCCGGTTCTTCTCGAACAGCTCGACGAAGACCGCGACCTTGGAGCGCAGGATGACGGGGTCGAACGGCTTGACGATGTAGTCGACTGCGCCCGCCTCGTAGCCGCGGAAGACGTGCTCCGGCGTGGTCGACATACCCGTCAGGAAGATGATCGGGATCGACCGGTTCTGCTCCTGCCCACGGATCGAGGCCGACGTCTCGAAGCCGTCCATGCCCGGCATCTGCACGTCGAGCAGGACGACGGCGAACTGCTCCGACTCCAGCCGACGGATCGCCTCGTGACCCGAGCCGGCGGTGACGACCCGGGCGCCGAGCGGCTCGAGAAGCAGCTCGAGCGCGCGCAGGCTCTCGACGTTGTCGTCGACGATCAGGACGCTCGCGGCGCCGTCGGCGAGCTCCTCACGGCCGTCGCCGGTCTGCATCTGCAACACGATAGGCGAGCCGTCCCCACTCCTGCTCTCGGGCGCCGCGTCGAGACTCGATCCGCATGCGATGTTTGGCGAACTGAATACGGGGAAAGTCGACGTCCGTGGGTCGGACCAGGATCGCGATCGCGGTACTGCTCGTGATCGGGGCCGCCGCGCTGGGGGTGCTGTTCACATGGCACGCAGCCCAGAAGGGTCCCACCGCTGCGGCGGCTCCTCCCGTGCAGTCGCCGACGTGCGCGAGTCGCCTCCTGCGCGACTGGGCCGACGGCCGGATCGACGGCGCCTATCCCGTCGCCTGCTACCAAGCGGCGCTGCGTTCGCTCCCCACCGACCTCGAGGTCTACTCGAGCGCACGCGACGACATCGCCCAGGCGCTCTCCCAGCGAATCGTCCAGAGCGGACACGCTCAGAAGATCTCGGGGCACCAAGGCGCAGCTTCGCCGCGGAAGATCACGTCCGCCCCGTAGACCGCCCCCTCCTGGAGCTCCTCGATCCGCCCTGCCCGGAGCAGGTCGCGGAACGTAAAGCCGCCCAGATAGGCCGACCCGAGGTCGGCGGCGTCGAGTGAGATTCCGGGCTCGTCGTCGGTACGCGAGACCTCGCCGCCCTCGAGCTTCCACCGCCCCGCGTTCCAGGGGCAGAACTCGTCCAGCACCTCGAACACGACTGGACGGTCGTCGGCGTAGGTCCGGGCGGAGAGCGCCGCCTCGAGGTCGACCAGGCGCACCCAGAGCCCGTCGGAGAGGACCGGTCTGGCGAAGTTCGGACGCGCGAGCAGCAGCAGGAGCGGGTGGTCGACCGGCTGGAGACGGGCCGACACGATCTTCGTCCAGTCGACGTCGAGCAGGTAACGCCAGATGGACGCGGTCGCAAGTGGGTCGGGTGCGATTACCTCGATCGTCCGGAGCGTCGTCTCCGGCCCGAGGTCGGCGAACGACACGTGCAGACGGTAGATCGCGTAGGCGCGGGGCTCGCCGTCGAACTCGAGCACGGCGAAGTGCTTCGAGCTGCCGCCGAAGCGAAACTCCTCGGGGTCGGCGAGCAGCCGGTGCTCCCACCAGCTCGCCGGCCGCTCGAGCATGCCGGGCGTGGCCCGGCGGACGGCGTCGTAGATCGCGGGCAGCTGCGCGGCCGCGGTCGCGGCGTCGACGAGCCGGACCCGCCCTGCCGTCTCTACGCCCGGGCGGAAGGCGCTGTGCGCCTTGTCGACGTCGAACTGAACGTTCATCGACGCGAGGCCGTAGCCATAGCGGCTGTAGATCGTCTCCTCTGAGGCGAAGAGCGCGGCGAGCGGCTCGCCGCGCGCGTGCACGTCGTCGAGCTGCGCGCGCATCATCGAGCGGAGAATCCCGCGCCGACGGTGGGTAGGCAGGACGGCGACGATCGTCACCCCGGCGGTGGGTACCGAGGCGCCGCCGGGAGCCGTCATCCGGAAGCTGAAGGCCCCCGCTCCGCCGACGATCGCACCGTCGTCGAAGGCGGCGTGCATGCGGGCGAGCTCGAAGTTGTTCAGCCACCGCTCGCTCCAGTCCTCGCTCGGCTTGTCCCGTCCGAAGTAGTGGACCATGGCCCCGGCGGCGTCGCGGAGCTCCTCGACCGTGCGGCAGGCGCGAACCTCCATCAGGCGATCTTCTCCAGCGGGGCGTACTCGAGCATCAGCCGCCGCTCGGCACCGTCGTCGGCGAAGCGGACGGTGACGACCCCGCCCGGCTCGACGCGGACGACGATGCCCTCGCCGAGCGTGCCGTGACGGACCGAGTCGCCGGTGGACAGGTCGGGGAAGTTCTCGCGGGGCGCGACGTCACGCGCCCCGTATCGGGACCAGGACGCTGGCCGCAGGCGTTCGACCGCCACACCTTCCTCCGGCAGCTCGTCGAGGAACCGCGAAGGCAGGTTGAAGGTCCTGTTCCCCCAGAGCGAGCGCGAGGTTGCGTGTGTCAGCACCAGCCGCTCCTCCGCGCGTGTCATCCCCACGTAGGCAAGCCGGCGCTCCTCCTCCACGCCCTGCTCCTCGATCGAGCGAATGTGCGGGAAGATCCCCTCCTCCATCCCGATCACGAACACGGCCTTGAACTCGAGGCCCTTCGCGTTGTGGATCGTCATCAGCGTGACGAGGCTCTGCTCGCCGCGGATCGCGTCCTGGTCGGAGTAGAGCGAGATCTCCTGGAGGAAGCCGGACAAGCTGGGCTCCTGAGCCTGCTGCACGTACTCGCGGCCGACGCCGACGAGCTCCTGGAGGTTCTCCAGCCGCCCCTGCGCCTCGATCGTCCGCTCCGCCTCGAGCGCGTTCGTGTAGCCGGAGCGGTCGAGCACGGCTTCGATCAGGTCGGGAACGCTCAGGTCCTGGGCCGCCGCCTGGAGCGAAACGAGGATCGTGCGGAGGGCGGAGACGTTCTTCAGCGGCGCCGCGCCGATCCCGGCCTCCTCCGGGTAGGCGAGCGCCTCGAAGAGAGAGATGTCGTGCCCGTCGGCGTAGGCGCGCAGCCGCGCCAGGCTCGTGTCGCCGATCCCGCGCCGCGGCCGGTTCGCGATCCGCTGGAGCGAGACGGCGTCGAAGGGGTTGTCGAGCACCTGGAGGTAGGCGATCAGGTCCTTGATCTCAGCCCGCTCGTAGAAGCGCGGCCCGCCGATCACCTGGTAGGCGATCCCCTGCCGGACGAGCACGTCCTCCAGCACGCGCGACTGCGCGTTCGTTCGGTAGAAGACCGCGATCTCGTCCGCCGAGTACCCCTCTTCGACGAGCGCGGCGATCTCGGCAGCGACGAAGCGCGCCTCGGCATGTTCGTCCTCGACCTCGATCACGTGCACGGGCAGGCCCTCGCCAAGCTCCGACCAGAGGTTCTTCTCCTTGCGCTCGCGGTTGTGGGCGATCACGGAGTTGGACGCGCGAAGGATCGCGTTCGTCGAGCGGTAGTTCTGCTCGAGCGGGATCACGCGTGTCTCGGGGAAGTCGCGCTCGAACTCGAGGATGTTCCGGATGTCGGCCCCGCGGAACGCGTAGATCGACTGGTCCGGGTCTCCGACGACCATCAGGTTGCGATGCTTGCCGGCCAGGAGTTGGAGCAGGCGGTACTGGGCGTGGTTCGTGTCCTGGTACTCGTCGACGAGGACGTAGCGGAAGGCCTTCTGCCAACGTGCCAGGGCCTCGGGAAAGCGCTCCAACACCTCGACCGTGAGCATGAGCAGGTCGTCGAAGTCCACGGCGTTCGAGTCGTGCAGCCGCTTCTGGTACAGCCGGTATACGTCTGCGACGGTCTGGTCGTAGAAGGACGCAACGCGGCTCAGGTATTCCTCGGGGCCGATCAGCTGGTTCTTGGCGCTCGAGATCTGCGCGTGGATGCCGCCCGGGACGAAGCGCTTCGGATCGCGGTCGAGCTCCTCCAGGCACTGCTTCGTCAGCCGGACCTGGTCGGCCTGGTCGTAGATCGTGAAGTTCGTCTTGTAGCCGAGACGCGGCGCCTCGCGGCGCAAAATCCGCCCGCACGCGGCATGGAACGTAAGGATCCAGATCGCACGTGCCAGCGCGCCGAGCAGACCCTCGAGCCGCTCGCGCATCTCCCCCGCCGCCTTGTTCGTGAAGGTGATCGCCAGGATCTCGTTCGGTTGCACACCGCAGGCCGAGATCAGGTGCGCCACGCGGTAGGTGAGGACGCGCGTCTTCCCGGAGCCGGCGCCGGCGACCACGAGCAGCGGGCCTTCGGTGGTCAGGACCGCCTCCCGCTGCGCCGGGTTCAGGTCGGCGAGGTACTCCTGCGGCTTCGCAACAGCCATGCGCCCGATGCTAGCGGCGCCCGCCCGCGGCCCCGGCGGACCGGGTCAGCACGGCCTCGACCGCGCGGGCGAACGTTGCCCACTCCAGCCGACGAACGGCCAGCGCCTCCCGCCCGGCGGAGGTGATCCGATACACCCTTCGCCGCCGGCCTTTTGCCGACGTCCACCTGCTCCGGACGAGACGGTCGCGCTCGAGCCGATGCAGCGCCGGGTACACGGTTCCCTCCGACAACCGGAAGACCTCGCCGCTCCGGCTGCGGAGCCGCCGCACGACCGCGTAGCCGTGGGCGGGCTCGGCCTCGAGCGCCGCGAGCACGAGCGCATCGAGGTGTCCCTTCGGGAGCTCGGCCTTCATCCGGCCACGATACCTCGCGTCCCGAGGCATCGACGGCGGCGAGCGTCAGGACCGAGGACGGAGCACGGCCCGCGGAATTTCCGCGAAGCGGCGGCCGTAGAGCGCAAGGCCGACCAGCGCAGCGGAAGCGGCGATCGCGCTGGCCATCATCGGCATGACGACACTCGCCGCGATCGCGCTCGCCCCGGCATGGCCGACCATCGCCAGCGCGCCTACCGCCGCGCCCTGGTAGAGGCCTGCGTTCCCGGGCAGGATCGGCGCGACGTTCGCGAGCCCTGTCACGGTCATGTACACGAGCGCCGCGCCCAGGCCCGCATGCACGCCGAGCGCGTTCAGCGTGAGGGTCACCCCGAGCCAACGCAGCGCCCAGGAGGCGAGGAGAATCGCAAGCGTCCGCAGCAACACGGACCTGGGGGCACCCGCTGCCTCCAGAAAGCCGTCTGCCCACGACGGGAGCCGGCGGCCGAGCCTCCGATGAAGTACCGCGGCGAGCACGATTCCGCCGGCCGCGAACGTCACGGAGCCGACGAGCGCTCCGCGCACCCAGCCCGGGACCGGCAGAAAGACGCCGGCCGTCGCGCCGATGAGGCAGAACGCGATCGCCTCGGTGAGGTGCGTGGCGAGGAGACTCCCACCCGCACGGGGCAGGCCCGGCCAGCGCTCTGCCGACGCGGCTCGGAGCACCGCGACCTTCGCGGCTTCTCCGACCCGGCCCGGGAGAACCGTGTCGAGGAACGACCCGATCGCGCTGGCGGAGTAGACCGCGCGGAACTCGATGCCCGGCCCGAGCGTCTGGCGCCAGGCGAGGGCGCGGAGCGGCTGGATGACCGCTCCGACCGCGAACGCGGCTGCGAGGAGCAGCCAGTTCGGGCTCGCCGCCGCGGAGACGGCGTCGCCGGCCGTTCGCCTGGCCACGATCGCGAAGGCAGCGACGGTCGCGATCGCGATCGCGACCGGGAGGACGTACCTGCGCACCCGAATGCCGGTCGCCATCCCACTCAACATCGTCCGGGAGAGGCGGCGAAACCTCCCCCTACCGGGGGGCTTACGGAGAAGTCGCGCGGTCGAGCGCGGGCTCGATCCAGGCGGTCGCGGCGGCGAGCGCAGCCCGGTTGCCCGACTTGACCACCACCTCGACCTCGCTGACACCGCCGTCGAAGCTCGGGTACGAGCCGACAACCACGCCGGGATGCAGCGTCGTCATCTCCTCGAGCACGGCGACGATCCGTGCCTCGGTCGTGCGGTAGGTGCGCCGCCAGGTCGCGATCGGAGCTTCGCCCCGCAACTCGTCGGCGATCGTCTCGAACATCGCTTCCATCTCGGCCGGTAAGCCCGGCAGGACGTAGACGTTCTCGATCACGAATCCCGGGGCGCCGCCGTTCCGGATCTCCAACGCCCGGCTGCCCGCGGGGAGGTGCGCCCACCGCGCCGCGTACTCCGGGTCGCCCGCAAAGCGGGTTCTGAGCCGCGTTGCTACGTCGGCGACCTCGACCTGCGGCACCTCGAAGGCCGCGGCGATCGACTCGCGCGTCACGTCGTCGGGCGTGCCGCCGAGACCGCCGGTGACGATCACGACGTCGAACGCCTCGCTCTGCTCGCGCACGAACGACGCCACCCTCGCGATCTCGTCGCCGATCACGGCGATCAGCTCGACGTCGACCCCGAGTGCAGCGAGCCGCCGCGCCAACCAGCTGCCGTTCGTGTTCTCGACGTCCCCGGCAAGCAACTCGTTCCCAACGGTGACGATCGCGGCGTGCGCCATCCCTCAGCGAGTATACGAGCGTGCTCGAGGAGCTCCTGGAGCGGCGCGAGCGCGAGTGCCGACTCGTTTCTGAGCTCGCATTGCAGACGATCGACGAGGCCGATGCCTTCCTGCGTGAACGAGGCCTGCTGACGCGGAATCCGTCCCTCTCGCTGCCGAGCCTTTTCGGCGCGTGCCACGAGGAGCCGTACAAGGCGGGCTCCGGCGGGTTCGGCGAGTGGCCCGGCACGAAGTGGCCGTGGAGCTTCGAGCTCCCACGTCGCCCCGGCGTGGTCGCGCCGAAGGTCCACATGGGAAAG
>JBKOVQ010000074.1:0-6456 GCA_046723985.1 Actinomycetota bacterium
CCCGGAAGCTGGCGGTCACGCGGAAGGCATGCGCCAGGGTGGTGATGGTGCAGGAGAGGCTGTATCTGGCCGCACTGACGGTCGCGAAGACCTACTCGATCGTCGGCGGCACCCTGAGCCTGCGCGGCAGGAGCGGTCTCACCCTCGCGACGTTCGGTGTTCAGTCGCAGTCGCTCGCGGGGACACGCTGGATCGTCGTGAACTACAACAACGGCAAGCAGGCCGTCGTCAGTGTGCTGACCGAGACGAAATTGACCGCGGATTTCGACGCAGCCGGACACGTGAGCGGCTTCGCCGGATGCAACGACTACAACGGGCCCGTAAAGGCGGCGGCGCCGAAAGTTTCGATCGGCCCGCTGGCCAGCACGAAGAAGTTCTGCGACACGCCGGCCGGGGTGATGGAGCAGGAGAGCGCCTACCTGGCCGCACTGGCCAGCGCGGCGACGTACTCGATCCAGGGTGCGACCCTCGAGTTCCGCACCGCCGCCGGCGCAATCGCTGCTCTGTTCACGCGCGCGAAATAGACGTCGGGCGGCCCCAGCTCAGGGCGAGCTTCTGGAGCTTGTCCGGGTCGGTGACGAAGTCGATCTCGGTGATTTTCCCGCCGACGACGGTGAGGGCGGCGACTGCGAACAGCCGTCCTTGCGGCGCGAAGAGGTATCCGGCGGCGCCGTTGGCGAGCACCGGCCGCGCGAACTCGGCGAGTTGCCGGAAGGTGAGCGCACGCGAAGCGACCTCCCGTGCGCCGCGGACCTCGAGCGGCGTGCCCTTCGGGACTGCGCGGTCGGCGCGCACGACCACGTCCGGGTCGGCGAGCAGACCCTCGAAGTCCCCTGCGCGGGATGCTTCCATGAACGCTTCGGCCACCCGCCGCTGCTCGGCCAGGTCGGTGTCCGGCTCCGGCCTGGCCCCGCGAACGCGACGACGGCCCCGGCTGGCGACCTGGCGAACGGCATCGGGGCTGCGATCGAGGATCGAGGCGATCTCGTCGAACGGGACGGCGAACATGTCGTGGAGGACGAAGACGAGCCGCTCGGGCGGGCTGAGCGTCTCGAGGACGACGAGCAGCGCCAGGCCGACGGAGTCGGCGAGCAGCGCCTCCTGCTCGGGATCGGTCTGGTCGTCGAGGCTGACGATCGGCTCGGGAAGCCACCCGTCGGCCGAGTCCTCCCGCGGGGCGCGCCGGGCCCGGAGCATGTCGAGGCAAACGCGCCCGACAACGGTGGTGAGCCACCCGCCAAGGTTCTCGATTGCGCTCTCGTCCGTGCGGCTGAGCCGCAGCCACGCCTCCTGGATCGCGTCCTCGCTCTCGTCGAGCGAGCCGAGCATCCGGTGGGCGACACGCTTCAGGTGCGGACGGTGCTCCTCGAACTGCGCTGCGAGCCAGTCGCGGTCGCTCAGCGTCGGTCTCCTCGGTAGCCGTCATTGGAATTGACGAACCCCGTACGAGCGATGTGACAGGTTCGCGTGTCACGGCCGTCACAGCAACGGCCGCCGATCCGTCATAGGGGCATGACGACATCGATCATCGGCACGCTGACCACCGGCGAGTGGATCGTTGCAGCCGGCTCGGCACTCGCGCGAAACGCTCGCCCAGGCGGCAGCGCACGGGTCCGGACGTGCACTCCTCGGCGGCGCCGTGATCGTGCTCGCGGGCGCGGCCGTCGCGCTGCTGGCTTCCAACACGCGCCACACGGCGCCCGTCCCCGAGGAAGAGCCCGAGGAAGAGCCGGCCCTCGACCTCGCAGCCTAGACAGGGGGGAGAGCCAGACCACTGGCTCTCCCACAAACCCGCTCCGAATCGACCCCGCTCCTTTCTCTATGGAGGATCACAAGATGACTGAGCGCCCTGTCCACCCGTTCGAGCCGAGTGGTCGACGACGTGAGCTCATCCGGCTTGTCCCACGAGTCCAGGAGCTCACGCTCGAACTCGAAGAGCGCCGACAGAATGGGGACGCCACTCCTGAATTCCAGACTGCCGAGCGGACACTCGAGCAGCTGCGCTGGCGACTGGCGACTGTGGCCCGCCGTAACGCAATCGACGACCTCGGCGCCGCCGCATGACCGCTGCCGCGATTGCCGTTCGGACCGTCGGCCTCCTGGCAGAGCGCCCGATCCCCATCGAGCGGCTGGGATGAGCGCCAGACTATGGCGGTGTCCATGAGGCTTCCGAAGACGGCGCACACCTCCCGCCCTTGGCGAATCCACGAGCTCACCCGCGACCTCCACCTCGAAGACGTGTGGGCACTGCCGACGCCGGGCAGTGCAGACGACTTCCAGCGGCTCGTGCGACTGATCGCCTCGGGCGACCCGTCCCGCAGCTCCCCCCGCTCGGTGCGCATGCTCTGGGCGATCCGCTGGAAGGTCGGCGATCTCCTCGGGTGGGACAGCCGGAACGCCGGCTCCGGCGCCCCGACGGTCCGAGACCGGCTGCCGCCGGATCTGCGCGCCGCCCCCTCCGGCCCCGACTTCGCCGCGCTCCCCTTCATCTCGCTCTACCTGCTCGACGACGAGTGGGCGGCCGAGATCGCCAACCGGACTATGCACGGCCTGATGCACGTCGGCTGGGTCTCGGACGAGAGGGGCGGAGGCGGCTACAGCGGCCAGCTGGCCGTTTACGTGAAGCCGAACGGATTGCTCGGAACCGGCTATATGGCCGCGATCAGGCCATTCCGGCACTCAATCGTGTACCCGCAGATGCTGCGCCAGATCGGCCGGGCGTGGCGGGCTGGCGCCGGCTGATCACCCGTAGGCGTCGGCGGCGGGCTCGAGCGCGACCGCGGCGCGGCACCTCCTGGGCTGTTGTCACGAGGTTCGATTCCGGGCTCCGTCCCCGAGACAGGCCGGCTCTCTTCACGGCACAGGACCGGAAGGCGACGAATCGTGGGTGCTGTACCCGGCTCGGGCTCCGCCCGTATTCGGCGACAAGCGACCGCGATACCGAGCGACTGCATGCGCTAGGACTTGCCGGAACCCGTCGGCGATACTGGATTCAGTACGAGGTGCTGTGGACCGGTCACCGAGTGAAACTCGCTTGCCAATGCGGCGCGCGCGGGTCGGTGCGGGCTGTTGGCCGCCCCGGCCTGGACCGGAAGTGTCGCGAGCAGCGCAACGGCGGCGGTGACTGTCAGGCACTTCAGGTTGAGAGTCGTCTTGCCTTTCACTTGTTGCTCCTTTCCTCGACCAGCACTCTGCGACGGAGGATCAGAGCCGCGGGTCGAGAGACAGTCGAGGCGGCGTCGAGACCCCGTCGATTCCCGGTCGAGACGTGACGCGAGGGAAGGGTCGTGGTACGTTCGGCGCGAGCTTGGAGCGGACTGCGATTGAGTTCCGCGTACTCGGGCCGCTAGAGGTCTCGAGGGGCGGACGTCCGCTCTCGATCACAGGGAAGCCGGCCTCCCTGCTCGCGCTGCTGCTCGTCCATCCAAATCAAGTCGTTTCGACCGACCGCCTGATCGACGGTCTGTGGGGCGAGGCGCCGCCGAAGAGTGCCGCGAAGCTGGTCCAGGGCTACGTCTCGCAATTGCGCCGGTCGCTCGCCGCGAATCATGGCGACGAAGACTCCGTCGGTGGTGCCGTCTTGACCCGGCCGTCGGGGTACGTCCTTCGGCTCGACCCGGGGCAACTCGATGCCGAGCGCTTCCGGACCATGCTCGATGAGGGAAGAACGGCGTTCGGCCAGGGGGATGCCGACGCCGCCTCCGAGATCCTCCGCGACGCCCTTGGCCTCTGGCGGGGGCCGCCGCTGGCTGACTTCGCCTACGAGCGATTCGCTCAGGAGGAGATCGCGCGGCTCGACGAGCTGCGTCTGATCGGGATCGAGGAGCGAGTGGAAGCCGATCTTGCCTTAGGTCGCCAAGCCGAGCTCGTCGGTGAATTGGAAGGGCTGATCGCGCACCACCCGCTGCGCGAGCGCCTACGCGCGCAGCTGATGCTCGCGCTCTACCGCTGCGACCGCCAGTCCGAAGCCTTGCAGACCTACCAGGAGGCGCGTCGGCTGCTGGTCGGGGAACTCGGGCTCGACCCGAGCCGCAGGCTCCGCGACCTCGAGCAGGCAATTCTCCGGCAGGACCCGACGCTCGATCTCGGCCGACCGCGTCCCGCCGCGCCGGAGCCGGCCGAGGTCGGCCACCAGGCTTCCGGGCGGCGGCCGGGCGGTGTCTTCGTTGGGCGCGAACGCGAGATCGAGGCGCTGCTGCGTGCCCTCGGCGACGCGCTGGCGGGACACGGCAGGCTCCTGGTCATCGGCGGAGAGCCGGGCATCGGCAAGAGTCGCCTTGCCGAGGAGCTGGCGAGTGCGGCAACCGAAAGCCGAGCGGAGGTGCTTTGGGGCCGCTGTTGGGAAGCCGGTGGGGCACCCCCGTACTGGCCTTGGGCGCAGGCGATCCGCTCCCACGTTCGCGAGACCGATACCGAGCAACTCCTCCGTGAATTGGGTGCCGATGCAGCCGAGATCGCGGATGTCGTCGCCGAGGTGCGCGAGCAGGTCCCTGATCTGGGCCCCTCGCGGACAATCGACCATCCGCAGACGGCCCGCTTCCGCCTGTTCGACTCGATGACAGGCTTCCTGAAGCGCGTGGCTCGCGCGCAGCCGCTCGTACTCGTGCTCGACGACCTGCACTGGGCCGACGAAGGGTCACTACGCCTGCTCGAGTTCGTCGCGCGAGAGCTCGCCGAGGCGCGCCTGCTGCTGGTCGGCACCTACCGCGACGTGGAGCTCTCACGCCGTCACCCGCTCTCCCAGACATTGGCCGAGCTGACCCGCGAGCGACTTTTCGAGCGGATCGTTCTGCGAGGCCTGAGCAGTGAGGACGTGGCCCAGTTCATCGAAGCGACGTGCGGAACCTCCCCACCGCACGCACTCGTCAGCGCAGTCCACGCTCAGACCGAAGGCAATCCCCTCTTCGTGACCGAGGTCGTCCGGCTGCTCACGCAGGAGGGCGAGTTGACGCCCGAACGGCTCTCGGGAAGCGAGAGCTGGAGCATGCGCATTCCCGAGGGGGTTCGGGAGGTGATCGGGAGGCGCCTCGACCGCCTCCCCGATCAGTGCAACGAAGTGCTCGCCGTCGCTTCGGTCATTGGTCGCGAGTTCGGCCTCGACCAGTTGGAAAGGCTCCTCGAGGATTACTCCGAGGATCGGCTCCTGCAGCTGCTCGAGGAAGCGCTCTCGGCGCGAGTGATCGAGGAGGCGACGGGGGCGATCGATCGATACCAGTTCACCCACACCCTCATCCAGGAGACGCTTGCCGACGAGCTCTCGCTCACACGGAGGGTGCGCCTCCACGCCCGGATCGCCGAGGCGCTCGAGGTCCTCTACGGCGAGGATTCCGATCAGCATGCCGCCGAGCTGGCGCACCACTTCGCACAAGCCCAGACGCTGCTCGGGCCGGACAAGTTGATCCGGTACTCGCTGATCGCGGGAGAGTCAGCCCTCGCCGCCTCTGCGCACGAGCAGGCGCTCGCCCATTTCGAGCGCGCGCTCGCCGCGAAAGACGGCGCGGAGTTCGACGACGAAATGGGCGCGCTGTATTTCGGCCGGGGACGAGCGCAGCTGGCCGTACTTCCGAGATACGAGCTCGAGCCGGCCTCCGACAGTATGCGACGGGCCTTCGACTACTACGTCCAGGCTGGTGACATGAGTCGGGCCGTTTCCGTGGCCGCCTGCCCGATCCCGCTCTCGTTAGGACTCGGAAAGACCGACTTCCCGGAGCTAATCGCCCACGCGCTGAACCTCGTGGCCGCTGGTTCTCGCGAGGAGGGACAGCTGCTCGCCCAACACGGCTGGTACTCGGGAATTGTGGAGGCCGACTACAGCGAGGCGGAGCGGTCCTTCGAGCGTGCGCTGTCGATCGCGCAGAGGCAGAAGGACGCGGCCCTCGAACGGAGGACGCTCTCGAATGCGGCCTGGGTGGATGTGTGGCATTTCCATCCGCAGGAATGCCTCGAGAAGGGAATGAAGGCGATCGAGCTCACCAGCCAGGCCGGCGACGACCAAAGCGAGATCAACGCCCGCCGGTCGATCGTCTGGGCGCTGATGGGATCGGGGGAGCGGGAACAGATTCGCGCCCACACCGCAGCGGGATTCGCGCTCGCGGAGAGGCTTCGCGACCGCTGGTCGCTCGCCTCCGCGGGATTCGACAACGCCCGGCTGGCCGTCTACGAAGGCGACTGGGAAACGGCTCGCCACATGAGCGACGTCGGCTCCATGGCCGAGCCGCGCGGTCCTCGCGCAGCCGCGATGCGGGCCCAACTCGAATACGAACTCGGCAACTTCGACGTGGGTGCGACGTACATCGCTCGGCTGCAGGACGCGGCCGCGGGCGCTCCGCCTGGACCGATCGCCGAGCACGTGTTCATGGTCGGCGTGATCGCTCTCACGGAGCGGATTGCAGGGAGCGACAAGCGCCTCGCCTCGGCCGCTGCATCGGCCGAGGCGCTGCTCTCGCTGCCACACCT
>JBKOVQ010000089.1:0-6968 GCA_046723985.1 Actinomycetota bacterium
TGCGACCTCAACCAGCCCGAGACGTCGACGCCCACGCGCCTCCCGCAGGCTGCTGCCGAGCTCGAACATCTCTTCGAATCCTTCGCTGCTCCACCCCATTGTGGCGAACCGGCCTCCCAAGCCGTGCCCGGAGGGTCTCGACTTGGGGCTACGGCTGGTCGCGGAGGAGCTCGTCGACTTTCGCTTGCTCTTCCCCTCGTTTCCCCGAATGTCAGACATTAGGTATCGGGAGGCCGCTACCGGGCCCGACGACCGTTACGGGGCCCGGCGCGGGTCGAACCGTCGCTGGTCGGGACGAACAGTTCCTCCGCGCGGCCGGGCCGATCACGAAGCTACCGCCCACGCTGCGCCTGCCTAGTCGCACGTTCGGCCCATGGCCGAGAGAGCCGAAAGGACTCGTCGTGTCCTCGACCACCGCGGCGCTAGGGTGGCTGCATGAGTTGGTTGGAGTGGTTCTTGGCTGGGATTGCCGCCCTAGTCGCCGTCTGGGCGCTCGTCGTGGTGGCGCTCCTTGTTGCCGGCCGGCGTACCGATGCGCGTGCGCTCGCGGGCTTCATTCCCGATTGCTTGGTGCTGATGCGGCGGCTGCTTGCCGATCCTCGTGTGCCGCGGAGTCGCAAGTGCTTGTTGGTGGGTTTGGTCGGCTACCTGGCGTTGCCGTTCGATCTCGTCCCGGACTTCATCCCGATCGCTGGTCAGCTCGATGACGTGATCGTCGTCGGGCTTGTGCTGCGAGCGGTCGTTCGTACCGACGGTGGCGAACTTGTTCGCAAGCACTGGCCGGGGCCGCAGCGATCACTCGAGCTCGTATTGCGTGCTGCGGGTGTCCGGCTCGGAGCACGAGATCTTTCGACTGGCTGATTGGACGCGCGCCGAGCTCGCGCGCAGTCGCATTCGCGACGACGAGGTTGCCGTCCTCGATCGCCCGCTTGAAGATCGCCCTCGGGTGTCCCTGCGCTGTCAACGGCCCTCCCGGTGGGGCCGGACGGCTGGTTCAGCTTGACGCCGATCTGGCCTAGCTGGCTTGTGCCTCGGGGGTCGAGCCGAGCAGGTCGAGGAGCTCGCCGATGTCGTGCTCTCTTTGGGCGGCGTGTCGCATCGGCGAGTTCGGGTTGATCTTGTAGTCGCCGACGCTGCGCGCGAGGAACGGCATCACGACGCGGTTGCGCGGTCCAATCCACGTCGAGCGCCAGGCGTCGATCGAATCGTCGTAGCGGCGCAGGGTCGCTCCCCAGTCGCCGTCCCGCCCCGAGACACGATCGGCTCGGCTCGGCGCGATCCAGACGTCCTGGATCGCTCGACCGCCGAGCGCCGAGGCGAAGTGCCATTCCGGCGGGATCGTCTCGGAGGAGCCGTCAGGCCGATGGTTCGTGACCGCGACGTCCCAGCTGCCGACGAACTGGCCAAACAGCTGAAGCTTGTCGGCGACGGCGGGATCCGGCCCTTCGGCGAGAAACACGTCAGCGTACTGCAGGATCGTCATTCAGTCTCCGTTCGGTTCGGTGGCGAACGCGTCGCAGAGGCAACGCGTGAGCCGGCCAGCCAGCTCGCCGTCTTCATCAAGGTCGGGGTCGAAGATCGTGATTTCGAGGCCGCCCGCGTGTCCGTCCGCGAGGAGTGCACGGAGGAGTTCCGACAACTGCTGAACCTCGAGTCCGCCGGGCTCGGGGGTGTCGACGGCGGGCATGACGGCGGCGTCGAGCGCGTCGACGTCGCAATGGATCCAGAAGCCGTCCAGCTCGTCGCCGTCGAAATGGGCCAACGCCTCGTGCGCGACAGTCGCGGCGCCGTCACGGCGTACGTCGTCGGCCGTGCGCACAGCGATGCCGAGAGCGTTCAGCTCGCCGAGCGCGCCGTCGCCGCTGCGCACGCCGATCACGACGACGTCGCTCTCGCGGACGAGTGGACAGCGATCTTCCAGGTTCGCCAGCGCGTCGCCGCGCCCGGTCACCAGCGCGAGATCCTCGCCGGCTGCGGAACCGACGGCGTCGGAGTTGCCCGGATGCCGGAAGTCACTGTGACCGTCGACGAAGACGAGCCCGTAGCGTCCCCGACGGCGGAGCGCGAGCATGTTTCCCAGCAGGATGCTGCAGTCACCGCCGAGCACGACCGGAAACGAGCCCCGATCGAGCAGCGCCGCCACACGGTCGGACAGACGCAACGAGAAGCGCTCGATCGCCCGCTCGTTGCGCACGCCATCGCCGCCTTTCCGCTGCGACTGGTACCGCGGCGGCACGACGACACCACCGTCGGCGGCTGCGAGCCGCTCGAGGAGCCGCTTGTCGCGCAGCGCTCCTGCGAGCTTGTAGACGCCGGGGACCGCCCCGGGTACCGGCGGCCGCAGGCCGAGGTTCGACGGCGCATCGAGGACGACGATCTCTGTTTCGCTGTTCAGCATTGAATAAGCGTCTATCTCTTGTTGCCGCTGACGATACCATGTCGTCCCATGCGGCCTTACAGCGAAACCGGAATCCTGGCGATCGACCTCGCCAACACCCTCGACCCGTATCTCGCCGAGCCCGAGCGCCTCTCCGACGCCGAAGCGCTACGCCGGTTTCTCGGCGAGTACGGCATCGATGCGCCTGCCACTCGGCACGACCTCGAGCGATGCCGGGCGCTGCGCGAAGGGCTGATCCAGGTCCTGGCCGCGCCGAGCGCCGGCGACCTCGTCGCCCGCCTCAACGCGATCATCGCGGAGGTCAGCACCGGCGCAGCGCTCGTCGAGCGGGCGGATAGCGGCTGGGCCATCGCACTTACGCTGCGGCCACGACGCCGGCTCGACGAACGCCTCGCGGCGATCGCGGTCACCGAGCTCGTCGATCTCGTCTCGACGGTCGGGCCGGAGCGGATCCGGACCTGCAACGCCCCCCCGTGTCGAGAGATCTTCGTCGACACGTCGCGAAACGGCCGTCGCCGCTATTGCTCGCGCCGTTGTGCCAACCGCGTCAACGCGACACGGCATCGCCACCGCAGACTTCGCCGCTAGCGCCCCGCCTGGTCACGCACAGCCATCCGAATTCGCTCAGGGATCCCAAGAGCACAACGAAATACAATTCGGCGGAGTGAACCAGCTCTTCGCGGTCGTCGTCGGCGGCACGTTCACGGATCTCGTCGTCCTTGACGGCGCGACCGGCGAGGTCTCGTTCGCGAAAGCCTCGACGACCCCGGAGGAACCTTCCGTCGGGGTGCTGGCGACGATCGCCAAGTCGACGCTCGACGTACCCGGCGCAGCCACGTTCTTCCACGGGACGACGCTAGGGATCAACACGATGCTCGAGCACAAGGGCGCGACCACCGGCGTGATCACGACCAGGGGTTTCCGCGACATCCTCGAGATCGCGCGCATGGGCTGGCCGATGTACCAGCTGCACTGGGACCAGCCGCCGCCGCTCGTGCCGCGCTACCTGCGTCGCGAGGTAACCGAGCGGATGCGCGCGGACGGGACCGAGCTCGCGCCGCTCAACGAGGACGAGCTGCGGCGGGAGGCCGCCTGGCTGGTCGAGCACGGCGTCGAGTCGATCGCTGTCTGCTTCCTGCACTCGTACGCCTACCCGGAGCACGAGCGGCGGGTCGGCGAGATCCTCTCGACCGAGTTCCCGGGGGTGGCGGTCACGCTCTCCCACCAGGTGACACAGGAGTACCGCGAGTACGAGCGTACGGCGACCACCGTCGGCGATGCGGCGATCAAGCCGCGCATGGCCCGCTACGTCGACGAGCTCGAGCAGAGCCTCGCCCGCGAGCACTTCGACGGGGCATTCCTGCTCACCCGCTGCGACGGCGGAGTGATGAGCGCCGCCGAGGCGAAGGAGCGCCCGATCCGCACACTCATCTCGGGGCCGGCGAGCGGCGTGATGGGCGGCGTCGCCGTCTCGCGCTGGCTGGGCGTCCCCAACGTGATCTGCGCGGACATGGGCGGGACCAGCTTCGACGCCGCGCTGATCATCGACCACGAGCCCACGATCAGCGCCTCTACGCGGATCGAGGGGATGCCCCTGCTTGTGCCCGTGATCGAGCTGGCGACGATCGGCGCAGGCGGCGGCTCGATCGCCTGGATCGACGACGGCGGCGCGCTCAGCGTCGGCCCGCAGAGCGCAGGTGCCGTCCCGGGCCCCATCTGCTACGGCAAGGGTGGAACCGAGCCTACGTTCACCGACGCCGCACTTGCCAGCGGCCTGCTCGACCTCGACCGCTTCCTCGGCGGCGAGATGTCTCTCGACCTCGGGGGCGCTCGCGAGGGCATTGACTCCCGGGTCGCCGAGCCGCTCGGACTCACCGTCGAGGAGGCCGCCGCCGGGATCGTCACCCTCACGGAAGCGAAGATGGCCGCGACCCTCGAGGAGCTGACGATCGGGAAGGGCCTCGATCCGCGCGACTTCAGCCTGCTCACGTTCGGCGGGGGCGGCTCGCTCGTCGCGAGCGCGCTCGCGACCCGGCTCGGGATCCCGATGGTCATCGTGCCCCCGTCGCCCGCGACCTTCTCGGCCTGGGGGATGCTCACGCTCGACGTCGTCCACGACTTCGCCCGGACGTCGCTCGGCAACCTGGCCAGCCTCGATCCGGCCGACTTCGCGGCGCGTTTCACCGAGCTCGGCGAGCAGGCGCGCGCCGCGCTCGACCGAGAGAGCGTCCCGGCCGGGCAGCGGCTCCTCGTGCACTCGATCGACATGCGCTACGAGGGCCAGGAGCACACGCTGACGATTCCACTCGACTCGTCGTTCCTCGCGGACGTCGACCTCAGCCGGCTGCGGCAGATCTTCGACGAGCGCCACTCGGTCGTCTACGGCTACTCGATGGCCGACCCCGTCGAGGTGACCGCCTACCGGATCCGCGCCGTCGGCTCGCTCGACAAGCCGAAGAAGCCCTCGATCCAGCGGGGCGGCGAAAGCGCCGAGCACGCGCTGACGGGGACACGCCGCGCGCATCACCGCGAGTCGGGGGGAGAGCTCGACTGGGCGATCTACGATCGCGACCTGCTGCAGGCTGGGAACCGCCTGCGCGGTCCCGCGATCGTCGAGGAGGCCGCCGCAACCACGCTCGTCTCGCCCTCGCAGGAGCTGGCGGTCGACGAGCTCGGCAACCTCGTGATCACGGTCGTCGAGGCGACCCGATGATCACCACCACGCTCGACCCCGTCACCTTCGCCGTCGTGCGGAATGCGCTGATCTCGGCCGCCCGCGAGATCTACTGGGTGTTCAAGCGCACCACCATGCTCCCGATCCTCTACGAGTACAACGACTTCGGCATGTCGCTGTACGACGATAGGGTCAACCTGATCGCCGAGGCGCCGGGCCTGCCCATCTTCGTCGGTTCGCTCGACGACCTGATCATCCGCACGATCGACGAGCTCGGCGGCCGCGACGCCCTCCGGCCGGGGGACATCCTCGTCAACAACCATCCCTACCTGACCGCCGGACAGGCGGCAGACGTCGCCCTGGTCGAGCCGATCTTCCTGAAGGACAAGCTGATCGGCTTCGGCGCGCTGCGCGCCCACATGGGCGACATCGGGGCGATGGGGCCGTACCCGACGAATGCGACCGAGGTCTACCAGGAGGGGCTCCTCCTGCCGGCGGTCAAGCTCTACGAGGCCGGTGAGCTGAACGACACGGTGATGCGTATCCTCCGCGCGAACTCGCGGATCCCGAACGAGACGGTCGGGAACACGCTTGCGGCCGCAGGCGCCCTCCGGGCTGGGAGCAAGGCGCTGCGTGCGGTCGTCGACAAGTACGGCGAGGAGACCTACTACGCGACGATCGACGAGCTCCTCGACCACGGTGAGCGCGTCGCCCGTGCCGGAATCGAGCGGATTCCCGACGGCGTCTACACCTACGAGGACGTGCTCGACGACGACGGCGTCGTGCTGGGCATCCCCGTGCCGCTACAAGTGACGGTCACGGTGGAGGGCAGCGAGCTCACGATCGACACCACCGGCTCGGCCCCGCAGCAACTCGGCCCGGTCAACTGCCCCTGGGGCTACACGCTGACCACCGCGCGCCTGTCGCTGAAGCGGCTCGTCACCTCCGGCATCCCGGCGAATTCGGGGGAGTTCCGGCCGCTGAAGCTGATCGCTCCCGAGGCGAGCATCTTCAATCCCGCGCCGCCCGGTGCGAGCTTCATCAGCTGGCTGACGTCGCTCCGGCTCGCGGACATGATCATTGCGGCACTCGCACCCGCCCTCCCGGACGAGATTCCCGCCCAGAACGGAGGCGACCTCGCCGGCATCCTCGCATACATCCGCCAGCCGAGCGGCGCCTGGGCCTTCTTCTGGGACGAGGCCGGGATCGGTCACGGCGCGAAGAAGGGCAGGGATGGCATGAGCGCGCTCATCCACCCGATCTCCGCCGGTATCGAGGCACTGCCGACCGAGCTGATGGAGACCCGGATGGGGATCCTGAAGCGCCGGTTCGAGCTCGATCAGGACTCTGGCGGGCCGGGCCGCTGGCGGGGCGGGCTGTCCACACTCGCCGAGTATGAGTTCCTCGCAGACGGGCTCGCAGTGACGATCTCAGACCGAACGACCGGGCAGATCCAGGCGCTCGCCGGCGGGCTGCCCCCGCCGCGGCTCAACTCGGTGACCTTCTACGCGGGCACCGATCATGAGCTCCATCTTGGCAAGAAGGCGGACCTCACGGTCCAGGCGGGGGACGTCTTCATCAACCGCCCGGCGGGAGGCGGCGGTTACGGCAACCCGCGCGAGCGTGACCCCGAGGCGGTCGCGCGGGACGTGCTCAACGACTACGTCTCCCGCGAGGCGGCGGAGCGGTACTACGGGGTGGTCATACGCGAGGACGGGACGGTGGACGAGGAGGCGACCGCGCGGCTGCAGGCCTAGGGCTTCCGCCGCTTCGTCGTCGTCAACGGCCACGCCGGCAACTCGACCGCCACCGGCCCGCTCGCGGAGTGGGCCCGGTTGCGCCCCCGCGCTAGGCTCGTCTTCCACGACTGGTGGATGCCCGCCCCGGTGGCGGCCG
>JBKOVQ010000013.1:0-4263 GCA_046723985.1 Actinomycetota bacterium
GTCGAACTACGACCAGATCTTCCGCAACCACCAGATCACGCACGCGCTGCTGACGACCGTCGAGATCGCCGTCGGCGCGACTGTTCTGCCCATCTTCGTCGCCGCGCTCGCCTCCTACGCGTTCGCGTGCCTCGAGTTCCCCGGGCGCGACTGGCTGTTCGTCGGCGTGATCGCTCTGCTCGTCGTGCCGCTGCAGATGGCGCTGATCCCGATCTTCAAGCTGTACAGCCACCTCGGCCTGTACGGCAACGTCTTCGGCCTGATCCTCTTCCACACCGCGTTCGGTCTGCCGTTCGCGATCTTCCTGCTCAGGAACTTCTTCATCGGGATCCCGAAGGACATCCTCGAATCGGCGCGGATCGACGGCGCCTCGGAGCTGCGCATCTTCTTCCGCCTGATCCTGCCGCTCGGGCTCCCAGCGATCGCGTCGCTCGCGATCTTTCAATTCCTCTGGACGTGGAACGACCTGCTCGTGGCGCTGGTCTTCGGCGGCGACACGAAGCCGATCACCGTGGCGATCTTCACGCAGCTGCGCTCGTTCAGCGCGAACATCGACATCATCGGCCCGGCGGCCTTCATCTCGCTGGCGATCCCGCTCGCGGTGTTCTTCGCGTTCCAGCGCTACTTCGTCCAGGGCCTGCTCGCGGGCTCGGTGAAATGAGCCGCCCGGCGCCTGCCTGCGCGATCGTGGGCGGCGGCCTGGGCGGCCTGGTCACGTACACGACGCTCCGGCACGGCGGCCTGGGGCCGGACGACATCGCCGTCTTCGGCACCGACCCCGACCCGGCCTCGGTCTTTCGGGCCCACACGGCCGCCATCCGGCAGGTGCACATGCGCTCCGAGAGCAACGGCCACTGCTACGCACGGTCGTTCCCCGGTCTTGCTGTTCGGTCTGCGCTCCGGGGAGCGAGCCTGCGTCCTCTCATCGATTCCGTCCGCGACCGATTCCGGCCAACGGTCGAGGAGTTCCTCGACCACGTCGCTGAGGCTCGAGTCGCGTCCGGCTGGGACGAGAGTTTCCGGTGTCGTCGGATCGAGCGCATTCGCCCGGTCGACGATGGCTTCTCCCTGGACGACGAGGGGGTCTTCGCCCACGTGCTGCTTGCGCCCGGCCATCCAGGCCTCGCCTATCCCCGCGGGCTCGAGGACGATCCGCGAGTGGTGCACGCGTACCAGCCGCACGGATACGCCGAGGAGGTCGCGGTCGTGGGTGCTGGAATGGCGGCGGCGACGGAGTGGTTGAACGCGCTCGCGGCGGGCGCCAGCGTCGTCTCGGTGCGGCGTCGGGAGCCGGCACGCCGGCCGCTCAACGTCGAGCGTCAGTACTTCACGAAGCGCGGTCTGGCTCGTTTTCGGCGCGCCGGACGGGAAGAACGCATCGCGCTCTTGCGCGGCTTCGTCGCTCCGTCGTACCCACCGGGGACGGAGTGGGACGAGCCGATCGCGCGCGCGGTCGCGACCGGCCGCTTCCGCGTGGAACCGGAGCTGAACGGCGCCGGGCAGGTGATCTGCGCGACCGGCTTTCGGCGCGGTTTCCAGGCAGACCCGCTGCTGCGCGACCTGGTGCGCGAGCACGGGCTGGCGACGGCGGAAGGCTGGATCGTCCTCGACGACGACTCGAGCGTTCCCGGACTCACGGACGACGCCCGAACGCTCGCGCTCGCCGGTGCCTGCGCTCAGTGGGCACACCCGGGCGCGGACACGCTGGTCGGGATGAAGTACGCGGCCCGCTGCCTCCTCCGACGGGTGAGACGATGGCGTACACGCTGAGCGGCAGGCTCCAATCGCGGCTCGCGTGGGCTCTCGTGCCGCTGCTGGCGGCCTGCGTTCTCTCCGTGGCCCTGCCGGCCTGGTGGCCGCTCGAGCTGGCCGGGCTCATGCTGGGCGTCGGCCTGTCGCTCGACCTCCTGTACGACCGGCTCTTCGACTACCAGCCGGGCTGGGCAGCAGTGCCGCTCGGCCTCGTCGAGTTGGGCCTCGTCATGGTGCTCGTCCTGGTTTTCTCGATCGGCGCCCCGCTTGTGCCGGCGCTGCTCTTCTTCGCAGCTTCCTGGGCCCTCGCCCAGGTGGTTGCCCACGCCGGGCTGCCGTTGCTCCGCTTGTCGTATACCGACGAAGGCGGCGAGCTGGGTTGGCTCGGCGCCGGGCTCGCAGTCGTGACCCTCGCCGTCTTCGGGACCGCGGGCGGGTACGCCTGGTCGCAGCTACCGCCGACCGTGCACCTCTCCGCCGGCATCCACCAGGGCCCGATCGTGATCACGAAGCGTCAGCACCTCGTCGGCGAGCGGGGAGCGGTCGTCCGCGGTGGGATCGTCGTCCGCGCCGACGATGTGGTCGTTCGCAACGTCGCCACGCTCGGCGGCGAGTACGGGGTCGAGGTGGACGGAGCGGAGGACGTCGTCCTGGACGACGTTCGGGTGGTCGGAGCGACGCTGGACGGGATCCACGTCCGCCGCGGCAGGGTGCATATCCGCGACTGCAGGATCGATTCGCCGAGCGGATGGACGCAGGGAATCGACATCTCCTTCTCAGCCGACATGGGGATGAGCATGATCGAGGGGTGCACCGTCGTCGGCGGCATGCAGGGAATCGTGGTCGACTCGGCCGGTGTCGACATCCACGGCAACCGCGTGAGTACGACGTCGTACCAGGCGATCACGATGACCGAGATGTCGATGGGGATGATCGCGCACAACGAGGTCGCCGGCGCGGTCGGTGCCGGGATCGCGTGCGTCGACCAGTCGATGTGCATGATCGAGGACAACCACGTCTCCGGCACCAGGTCCGACCCGACGACGCCCGGTCTCGAGCGCCAGGCCGGCTACGGGATCGTCAGCGACTACAAGGCGGAGGCGGAGCTCGCCAACAACGAGCTGGTCGGAAACGCCCGCCGCGTAGGCGTCTTTGCCGGCGCCGAGGTCACGGCCCCCGACTAGCCTGGGCTGGTGCGGATCCTCGCTGTCCCGTTCGCCGTTCTCGCGCTGCACGGGTTCCAGTCCTCGATCAGGCCGCTGCCGCCGGCGGTGAAGAAGGACATCGTCGCCGTCCACGCCTGGCAGCCCGGTTGCCCGGTTCCGCTCTCCGGCCTGCGGCTGCTGACCGTCTCGTACTGGGGCTTCGACGACCGGCCCCACAGCGGGCAGCTCGTGGTCAACGCGCGCTACGCCACCGACCTGGCGACGGTGTTCCGGAAGCTGTACGCCATGCGCTTTCCGATCCATCACATGTCGCTTGCGATGTACGGGCCGCCGAGCTCGTGGCCGGCCGACCGCGACCTGACGGGGTCATTCGAGTGCCGGCAGGCGGTGCCGTCCCCCTGCACCGGAGGAACCGGCACCGGCCACTGGTCGGAGCACGCTTACGGCGAGGCGATCGACCTCAACCCGATCGAGAACCCGTACGTCGGCTGCGGGATGTCGCGGGACAAGGCGTCGCGCGCCTACATCGACCGCTCACGGCTGCGCAAGGGGATGGTCACGCCGGCGGTCGTCGTCGCCTTCCGCTCGATCGGCTGGGGCTGGGGCGGTGACTGGTCCGGCTCGACCAAGGACTACATGCACTTCTCCGAGAGCGGGCATTAGGTCACGACCTTCAGCGTCTTCGTGTCGATCCGCGCAGCGGTCTCGCCGAACTTCGTCTTGACCAACAGCCTGTCGCCAGACAGCTCGAGGCGCGCTTCCCAGATGTCCTCGCCGGCCGACCACGCCGGAAGGTCGATGCAGAAGGCCGACCGTCCGGCCGCGTTCAGCGCGTGCACGAACGTGAGCGACGAGCCGGGGTTCTTCGTGTACAGCGTGTAGACCCAGTCGCCGTGCGGCGTCGCCGCACGCGCGACGGGGTAGCCGCGCATGACCTCATCGGCGTTCCGCTTGTCGACGATCGCCTGCGGGAGCAGGGTCCGAGAACGCAGGTCGTAGGCACGGACGACGTACCGCACGAGGTCACGATTCGACGCGTGCTGGATCACGTAGAGCGTGCGACGATCCGGTGAGATCGCGTCGAAACCGAACTCACCCGGCAGGACGATCGAGGCCACGCGCCGGAGCTTGTCCGTCGAGAGGACGACGAAGCGGCTCTGCGTGCGGAGACCGTTGTACTGCGGGGGCTGCACGAGGACGAGCAGCCGGCCGTCCGGGGACAGTCCCCCGGCCGCGCCGATGCTGGTCACGGCCGGAATGCCGAACGCTCCCGCGATCCTCGTCGAGGCAAGGACGCGGCCGGACTGGATCGCCTTCACCGTGGTCAGGCCCCCTCCGCGGGTGG
>JBKOVQ010000011.1:0-4195 GCA_046723985.1 Actinomycetota bacterium
GGCGTGCACTTCGGCCACCAGACTCGCCGCTGGAACCCCAAGATGCGCCGCTTCATCTTCACGGAGCGGGGTGGGATCTACATCATCGACCTCCAGCAGACAGCCGAGCTGCTGCAGGAGGCACAGGACTTCGCCCGCAACCTCGCCTCGCGGGGCGGCTCCGTGCTGTTCGTGGGTACGAAGAAGCAGGCGCAGGACGCGGTCGCCGATCAGGCCGCTCGCGTCAACATGCCGTACGTCAACCACCGGTGGCTCGGCGGCCTGCTCACGAACTGGCGCACGATCTCGGACCGGATCGACCGGCTCCACGACCTGCGCCGCCTGCGCGACGACGGCCAGCTGGAGCTGCTCCCGCCCAAGGAGCGCATCGCCATGCTCGGCGAGCTCGAGAAGCTCGAGGCGAACCTCGGCGGCGTCGCCGACATGAAGCGGCAGCCCGACGCGATGTTCGTCCTCGACCTGCGGAAGGAGGCGCTCGCCGTCCGCGAGGGCCGCCGGCTGGGCATGCCGATCATCGCGCTCGTCGACACCAACTGCGACCCGGACGAGGCCGAGTACGTCATCCCCGGCAACGACGACGCGATCCGCTCGTGCAGCCTGATCACCCGGGTGATTGCCGATGCAATCGCAGAGGGCAAGCAGAAGGTCTCGCCGGCGGAGCTCGCCGCCCAGCGAGACGCGGTCGAGAAACCGGCCGAAGAGCCGGCCGAGCCGGTCGAAGCACGGCAGCCGACGACCGAGCCTGCTGCCACGGACCAGGACGCACCGATTCCCACAGACCAAGAGCCGACCGAGCCGGCTCCGACCAGCGAGGAACTCTCCTGATGGCCGCGATCTCTGCGAGCCTCGTCAAGGAGCTCCGCGACAAGACCGGCGCGGGGATGATGGACTGCAAGCGCGCGCTCGAGGACACGAACGGCGACCTGGAGGCAGCGATCGTCCTCCTGCGCGAGAAAGGGATGGCGAGCGCCGCCAAACGTGCCGGTCGCGAGACGAGCGAGGGCAAGGTCGGCTGCCGGCTGGCGGACGACGGCAGCCGCGGAACCATGGTCGCCGTCGGCTGCGAGACCGAGCCGGTCTCCAACAACGACGAGTTTCTCGCCTACGCGAAGGACGTGCTCGACGCTGTCGACGCCCGCGGGGCAGGCGCGGTAGGCGAGCTGGACGAGGCACGCGTGCAGCTGGCCGGGAAGCTCGGCGAGAACATCGCGGTCGTCGGCACCGCCCGCTTCGAGCGCGTCGACGGCGGCGTGATCGCTGCCTACGCACACCCGCCGGCGAACAAGATCGGCGTGCTCGTCCAGCTACGCGGCGGCGACGCCGACCTCGGCCGGAAGGTGGCGATGCACGTCGCCGCCTCACCGTCGACCCAGTGGATCGGACGTGACGACGTCCCGGCGGAGACGGTCGTGAGCGAGCGGGAGATCTACACGAACTCGGACGAGGTGCAGTCGAAACCGGAGCAGGCGCGTGAGAAGATCGTCGAAGGCATGCTGAACAAGCGGTTCTTCGCCCAGACGGTCCTCAACGACCAGGAGTGGATCCACGACGGGTCGAAGACGGTCGATCAGGCGCTCCAGGAGGCGGGAGCCGAGGTCCTTGAGTTCGAGCGCTTCCAACTGGGGTGAGCGTGCGTGCCGAGCCGGGCCCGGCGACGGGTGAAGTGGGGAGCGCCGGCCTCCGTCGTGTCCTCCTGAAGCTCTCGGGCGAAGCCCTGATGGGCGAGCGCGCCTTCGGGATCGACCAGGAGCGGGTCGAGTCGCTCGCGAAGGAGATCGTCTCCGTCCAGCAGGAGGGCCTCGAGATCGCGCTCGTCATCGGTGCCGGCAACTTCGTGCGCGGGATGGAGGCGGCCGCCGCCGGGATGGACCGTGCGACGGCCGACTACGCGGGCATGCTCGCCACCGTCCTCAACTCGCTGTCGGTGCAGGATGCCCTCGAGCGGAACGGCGCCCAGACCAGGGTGCTGTCGGCGATCACCGTCGCCGAGGTCGCCGAGCCGTACATCCGCCGCCGGGCGATTCGCCACCTGGAGAAGGGGCGGATCGTCATCTTCGCGGCCGGAACCGGCAACCCGTTCTTCACCACCGACACGGCCGCCGCGCTCCGCGCGCTCGAGATCGGCGCCGAGGCGATCCTGATGGCGAAGAATCGCGTCCGGGGCGTCTTCGACGGCGACCCTCGCGAGGACCCGGACGCCGAGTTCCTGCCGGAGCTCACCCACCTGGAGGCGATCGAGCGCGGACTGAAGGTGATGGACACGACTGCGCTGTCGCTCTGCATGGAAAACGATCTGCCGATCCACGTCTTCGAGCTCGCCGACGGCAACATCAGGAGGATCGTGGCGGGCGAGCGTGTAGGAACCCTCATCTCCACCCCCAAACAGGGAGCCGCCCGATGATGGACGACCTGATCCAGGACGCCGTCCGCCGCATGGACAAATCCGTCGAGACGACGCAGCACGAGTTCAACAGCATCCGCACCGGCCGCGCCTCGGCGGCCCTGCTCGACCACGTCCAGGTCGACTACTACGGGACGGACACGCCGCTGAACCAGCTCGCGACCATCAACGTGCCGGAGCCGCGGATGCTGACCGTCCAGCCGTTCGACCCCAGCTCGCTCAAGACGATCGAGAAGGCGATCATGGAGTCGGACCTCGGCCTGACGCCTTCCAACGACGGGAAGATCATCCGCCTGCCGATTCCGCAGCTGACCGAGGAACGGCGCAAGGATCTGGTGAGGGTCGTCCGGCAGCGGGCCGAGGACGGCCGTGTGGCGGTCCGGAACGTCCGCCGCGACGTGATGAAGCACCTCGAGGAGCTCGTCCGGAACGGTGAAGTGGGGGACGACGACGAGCGCCGGGCGGAGGAGCGCGTCCAGAAGCTGACCGACGAGCACGTGCACAGGATCGACGAGCTGCTGAAGCGCAAGGAAACAGAGATCCTGGAAGTTTGAGCCGCGGAGAATGCTACGCATTTCCCGCGGGGGTACGTTCCTCAGATGATGAACCGGCTCACCAGAATCAAAGGTCGACGCGGCTCCAGCCCCGACGAGCAGGAGCGTCCGGATGTCGCACGGGCGGTCGCAATCATCATGGACGGCAGCGGCCGCTGGGCGGCGAAGCGCGGCGTCCCGGTCGCCGAGGGGCATCGCGCCGGGTCGCGTGCGCTCCGGCCGGTCGTCGAGACGGCGATCGATCTCGACCTCGAGTCCCTCGCCGTCTACGCGTTCTCGACCGAGAACTGGACGCGCTCCGAAGAGGAGGTCCGCGCGCTGATGGACATATTCGCCGAGACGATCGAGCGCGAGCTCCCCGACCTCGTCGAGCAGGGTGTCCGCGTGCGCTTCATCGGGCGGCAGGACCGCGCACCGGATGATCTGCGCCTGCGTATGGCCAAGCTCGAGCGCGAAACCCGGCGCAACGATCGGCTCAGTCTCTGGATCGCCTTCGACTACGGTGGCCGGGCGGAGCTGGTCGAGGCGGCGCGGCGGCTCGTCGCCGCGGGGGTCGATCCGGAGGACGTCGACGAAAACACCTTCGCCGCCCAGCTGTACGCACCGGCGATGCCGGACCCCGACCTTCTGATCCGCACCTCGGGCGAGCAGCGGATCTCCAACTTCCTGCTGTGGCAGCTCGCCTACTCGGAGCTCGTCTTCGTGGAGACGCTGTGGCCGGACTTCGGGCCGAAGCATCTTCGCGACGCGCTCGGCGTGTACGCGCGCCGCAAGCGCCGCTTCGGCGGACGCTGAGCGGCATCGCCGCCCGAGATGGTTAGATCGCGCGTGGTCCGGAGGCAGTCGCCATGAGCAACCTCGCGTCGCGGGTGCTCGTCGTCGCGATCGGCCTGCCGCTCGTCCTGGGCCTGGTGTGGCTCGGCGGGTGGTGGCTCTGCGTGCTCGCGCTCGCGGTCGGCCTGCTCGCCCTGCACGAGTTCTACGCGATGACCCGGTCACTTCGGCCGATCGTGATCGCCGGCTACCTCGGGCTCGTGCTGACGCTCGTGGCCGCGCAGGAGGGCGGAGCCGTCTGGGTCGTCGGGAGCGTGTTCGCGACCGTGGGCCTCGCGTTCCTGCTCAAGGGCTTCGCGGACACTCGACAGTCCGCGACGGTTGCGGTCGGCGGCACCGTACTCGGCGTGACCTGGATCGGCCTCGGGCTGGTCGCGCTGCTAGCGCTGCGAGCGCTCCCCGAGCA
>JBKOVQ010000268.1:0-6362 GCA_046723985.1 Actinomycetota bacterium
GTCAGCGTCAGGTTCCCGAACTTCCTCTCCTGGTCGGGCAACTCGAACGGCGGCACGTAGACGTGGCGGCAGTTGAGCGTGATGTCGCGGAGCTCGGGCGGGAGGACGGCGTTGTTCGCGTTGACGATCGCGCCGCAGGCCATGAACGGGAGCGCCGCCTCCGGGTTGTCCTTGCGCTTCGCGAAGCCGCCCTCGAGGACGATGTCGTCCGGATCGGCACCGCCGAGCACGCCGCCCGCCAGACGGCGGATCTCGAGCGACAGCTTCTCGGCCGCGCCTTTCACGGCCTCGAGGCCGGTGACGGCGAACTGGCTGGCGTACGTTCCCGAGAAGCCGGCGTGCGAGTTCCAGTACGAGTCGTGGCCGGGACGCACGTGGATCTGGTCGGGCGAGACGCCGAGGATGTCGGCGGCGACCTGGCTCGCGACGGTCTCGTGGCCCTGGCCCTGCGGGACGGTGCCGAGCGTGAGGACGATCTCGCCGAAGATGTCGAGCTTGATCGTCGCCACCTCGTTGTTCCCCGAGAACTGGAGCTCCGGGTTGAGGAGGGTCGACTGGCCGAAGTTGTTCGTCCCGGAGTCGAGTGTCGACCCGATCCCGATCCCGATCAGCTTGCCGTTTCCGTTCGCCTGACGCTCCCGGACGGCGTCGTAGTCGATGAGCTCGAGCGCGATGTCGAGGCAGCGCGCGTAGTCGCCCGAGTCGTAGACGCAGCCGTTCGGCGTCTCGTACGGCATCTCGTCGGTACGGACGTAGTTCTTCTTCCGCACCTCAACCGGGTCGAGGACGAGCTCGTGGGCGACGATGTCGCAGATCCGCTCGGTCAGCCAAAGCTGCTGCATCCGCGAGTAGCCGCGGTTCGGCGCCACCGCCGACTTGTTCGTCACCACTTGGGTGAACTCGACGCGGATGTTGCGCCAGCGGTAGAGGCCGGGCGTGACCTGCGCCCAGATGATGCAGCCGAGCGGCTCGTAGCGGGGGAACGCGCCGCAGTCGTCCAGCGCCTTCACCTTGAAGCCGAGCATCGTGCCGTCGTTCTGGACCGCGACCTCGATGTCGTGGAACCAGCGCTCGTTCCCGTGCGCGTTGGATGTGTGTTGGTCGGTGCGCCACTCCGTCCACTGGATCGGCCGCTTCAGCTTGCGCGCGAGCAGGCAGCATGCCGTCAACTGGACGTGGGTGGTGATCTTGTTGCCGAAGCCCCCGCCGATGTCCTGGGTGACGAAGCGGAGCTTGTCGAGCGGGATGCGCAGCGCCGGCCCCATCCAGATCGCGGCGACGCCCGGCATCTGGTGGTTGCAGTGCAGCGTGAATTGCCCTGTGCCCCGGTCGTACTCGACCAGCGCCGCCGAGCACTCGAGCGGCGTCGAGGAGAAACGGTCGAAGTGCAGCTCCTTGATCTTCACGACCTTGTCCGCCGCCTTCAGCGCCCCGTCGACGTCGCCCCAGTCGAAGGTGCCCGACCAGACGACGTTCGTGCCGGCGTCCTCGTGGAGGACCGGGGCGCCCTCGTCCTGCGCGCGGCGGGCGTCGACGAGCACGTCGAGCGGCTCGTACTCGACCTCGACCAGGTCGGCGGCGTCGCGGGCAAGCTCTCGGGTCTCGGCTACAACCGCGACGACGGGCTCGCCGATGTGGCGGACGCGGCCGACCGCGACGGCGTAGTCCTTGATCTGGTTCCCGGGAGCGGTCGTCAGCTCGAAGAACGGGTCGGTCAGCTCGGCGACCTCGTCGGGGGTGAGCGTGCCGTAGACGCCCTCGAGCGCTTCGGCTGCGGAGACGTCGACCGAGACGATCCGTGCGTGTGCGTACGGGGAGCGGACGAAGTGGACGTAGCCCATCCCGTGCCGCTTGACGTCGTCCGCGAAGATGCCCTGGCCCTGGACGAGCCGGCGATCCTCCTTGCGCGGGATGCTCTTGCCAGAGGCGTACCCGACCTCGAGCTCGACCTGGGTCTCGTGTGCGGTTTCCGTCACCGGCCGCTCGCCGCCTGGATCGACTTGACGATGTTCACGTAGCCGGTGCAGCGGCAGATGTTCCCCTGGATCGCGCGCCGGATGTCCTCCTCGCTCGGCCGAGGCGTGTGCGAGAGGAGATACGTGGCGCTGAGCAGCATGCCGGGCGTGCAGTAGCCGCACTGGAGGCCGTGGTGCTCGTGGAACGCGTGCTGGAGCGCCGTCAGCTCGCCGTCGTCGCCGGTGAGGCCCTCGATGGTCGTGATCTCGGCGCCGTCCGCCTGTGGTGCGAGCAGCATGCAGCTCTTCACCGCCTCGCCGTCGAGCAGCACGGTGCACGCGCCGCAGTTCCCCGTGTCGCAGCCGACGTGCGTGCCGGTCAGGTCGAGGTCGTCGCGGATGAAGTGGACGAGGAGCTTGCGCGCTTCGACCTCGCGCTCGTAGCGCTCGCCGTTGATCGTGACCGCGATCGTGTGGTCGCTCACTCTGCCGTCCTCATTGGGCGTCCCTGACGGCCCGGGCGGCGAGAACCTCGGCCAGGTGCCGGCGGTAGTCGGCGGAGGCGTGGACGTCGGCGGGCGGGTCGAGGTCGGCGGCGCGGACGGCGTCGCGAACCGCGGTCTCGTCCGCGCTCGCGGTGACCACGACCGGCGTGGCGGCGACGCAGCCGATCGCGATCCGTGCCGTTCCGCCGGACACGGTGGCTGCGACGTTGACGATCCCGGTCCCGTCCTTGCCGAGCGTCGCGGCTGCCCAGGCGTCGCGCGCGTCGCCCTTCGCCGGGATGCGGACGGCGGTGAGGAGCTCGCCCGGGTGGACGGCGGTCACGTAGACGCCCTCGAAGAACTCATCCGCGGTGACCGTACGCTCGCCTCCAGGGCCGCGGATCGCCAGCTCTGCGCCGAGCGCGGCGAGAAGCGGCGGGAAGTGGTTGGTGGGGTCGTTCGAGCAGACGTTGCCGCCGATCGTGCCGCGGTTGCGGACCTGGACGTCGGCGATCGTCCGCGCGACGTCGGCGAGGATCGGCCGCGCGGTCCCTACCTCAGGAGAGTCGACGATCGCGGCGTAGGTCGTCATCGCGCCGATCGTCAGGGTTCCGCCGTCCTCGGTGATCCCGCGCAGCGCGTCGATCCGGTTCAGGTCGACGACGAGCTCTGGCGAGGCCACCCGTGTCTTCATCACGTTGACAAGGCTTTGCCCGCCGGCCAGGGCCCGGGCGTCCTCGCGCGCGGAGAGGAGGTTCACCGCCTCGTCCACGGAATCGGGGCACGCGTAGTCGAGCTCTCGCAGCAGCATCGAGAGCGAGTCTAATGCGCGAGCAGCGGGCGGTTCCGGCGGAGCGCGTCGAGGACGCGGTCGACGTCCTCCTCGACGTTGTACAGGTGGAGCGAGATGCGAAGGTTGGCGTCGCGCTCCGAGCAGGTGATCCGCTCGGCGGCGAGCGCGTCCAGCAGCGCGCGAACGTCGGTCGAGCGGACACAGACGAGCGGACCGCGGCGGGCGGGCTCGCTCGGCGTCGCGACGACCGCGCCCAGCTCCTCGAGGCCGTCGATCAGCCGGGTCGCGAGCGCGGCGACGTGCTCCTCGATCGCGGCCGTTCCCGCTTCCTCGATCAGCGACATGCCGGCGAGGCCGGCGTAGATGTTCGGCACCGGCGGCGTCCCGGCGTCGAACCGTCGCGCGTCCGCGGCCGGCGAGTAGTCGGAGATGTCCATCTGGAAGATGTCCTCGTCGGCGAACCAGCCGGTCTGGGTGGGAAGGAGCTTGGGGAGGAGGCCGGAGCGCACGTAGAGGAACCCGAGACCGGACGAGCCGAGCAGGTACTTGACCGTCCCGCCCGTGACGAAGTCGACCCCGAGCGCGTGCGCGTCGAAGTCGAGCGCACCAACCGCCTGGTAGGAGTCGGCGAGGCAGAGGGCGCCGGCGTCGTGGGCGAGGTGCGCGATCTCGGCGACGTCGTGGCGGTGGCCGGTGCGGTACGAGACGGTCGTGCAGCACACGAGCGCGGTTCGTTCGTCGATCGCCTCTGCGAAGCGCTCGGGTGGGATCGAGCCGTCCGGCTCCGGCGTGACGTGCACGACCTCGGCGCCGCGCAGCTCCTGGGCGTGCGCGATCTGGCCCACCGTCGGGAACTCGTACTCGCTGATCACGATCCTCGGCCGGGCGCGAAGGTCGAGGGTGGAGACGATGCCGCTCACGCCCTGGGTGACCGAGGTGGTCACGGCGAGTTCGGCCGGCTCCGCATGGAGAAGCCGCGCGAAGGCGGCGCGTGCAGCCTCCGCGCGCTCGACCCAGTGGACCCACTCGGCTCCGTGCTCGTCCCACCCGGCGAGGTATTCCTCGTAGGCGGCCCGGACCCGGTGCGAGAGCGCGCCCTGCGAGCAGGAGTTGAGGTAGGTCGTGTGCGCGAGGATCGGGAACTCACCCCGGATCCCAGCACCGAGCTTGGAGGATGCGACCGCCACCGACGAAGCGTACGCGAGCGGACTAGAGTCAGCCCCTTCAACGTCCCAAGGCAGATGATCGAAGGAGGCAACGATGCTGTTCCACGTCACCTGGGAGTTCATCGACGCGACCGAGGACGGCCAGAAGCGGTCGCTCGCGGTGTTCTCGCAATGGCAGCCGCCCGACGGCGCTGACTTCAGCAAAGGCTTCTACGGCTTCAGCGACGGCACCGGCGGCGTCGCGCTCGTCGAAGTCGACAGCGCCGCGACGCTCTCGCGCACGATCGATCCATGGACGCCGTGGCTGCGGTTCACGGTCACGCCGATCGTCCCGATCGAGGAGGCCACCCAGATCGCGAGCGAGGCGGTGGCGTTCCGCGACTCCGTCCCGGGCTGACCGACGCGGACGTGGCGGGGGTCTGGGGCCCCGCCACGATTCCCTAGCGTCCGAGGTAGGCCTTGCGGAGGCCTTCGTCCTGGAGCAGGTCCGCCGCTTTGCCCTCGAGCACCAGTCGGCCGGTCGAGAGTACGTACCCGCGGTCGGCGATCGAGAGCGACACGTTCGCGTTCTGCTCGACCACGAGGATCGCGACGCCGGCCTTGTGGACCTCCTTGATGATCTCGAAGTTCCGCTCGACGAGCACCGGCGCGAGGCCCATCGACGGCTCGTCCATCAGCATCAGCTTCGGTCTCGACATCAGCGCCCGCGCCATCGCGACCATCTGCTGCTCGCCGCCCGACAGCGTCCCGGCGAGCTGGGATCGGCGCTCGTGCAACAACGGGAACAGCGAGTAGACGCGGTCGAAGTCCTCCTTGGCCGGGCCGCCGCGCAGGTATGCGCCCATCTCCAGGTTCTCGAGCACCGTCATCGGCGCGAACAGCCGCCGGTTCTCCGGCACGATCGCGATCCCGCGCGAGATCCGGTACGACGTCGGCCGTCGGGTGACGTCCTCGCCGTCGAGCAGCACCCGGCCCGTGCGCGGCCGGACGATGCCGAGGATCGTCTTCAGCGTCGTCGACTTTCCTGAAGCGTTACCCCCGAGCAGGCAGACGAGCTCTCCCTCGCGGATCTCGATGTTCAGGTCCTGGAGGATGTGGATCAGCCCGTAGTAGGTGTTGACTCCCTCGAGCCGCAGCAGTGGCGCGCTGCCGTTCGTGTTCACTCCCGGTCCGTCCCGCCGAGTCCCAGGTACGCCTCGATCACCTTCGGGTCGGTCGCGACCGCCTCGAACGAGCCCTCCGCGATCTTCAAGCCGTGATCCAGCGCGACCACCCGGTCGGAGCACCCCTCGACGCAGTGCATGTCGTGCTCGATCACGAGGACCGTGTAGCCGCCCTCCCTGCGGAGCTGTGAGATCAGCTTCGTGATCTCCTGCGTCTCGGCCGGGTTCATGCCCGCCGCCGGCTCGTCCAGGAGCAGGATCCGCGGTGCGCTCGCCGTCGCGCGCGCGATCTCGAGTCGGCGCCGGTTCGCATACGACAGCGAGTAGGCGGGCTGGTTCCACCGGTAGCCCATCAGCCGCTCGCCGAAGAAGGCGAGCCGCTCCTCGGCCAGCCGGTCGATCTCGCGCTCCTCCCGGCGCATGCCCGGCGTCCGCAGCATCGCGCGGAACACGCCCGCGCGCGTTCGGCCGTATGCGGCCGCCATCACGTTCTCCTTCACGGACATGTTGAGGAACAGCCGCAGCGTCTGGAACGTCCGGGCGACGCCGAGGTGGTTGATCTTGTGCGGCGGCAGGCCGGCGATATTGCGGCCCTCGAGGAGAATTTCGCCGTCATCCGGCTCGTAGACGCCGGTAATCAGGTTGAACAGCGTCGTCTTGCCGGCGCCGTTCGGGCCGATCAGGCTGACGATCTCGCCCTCGCCGACTACCAGGTCGAGCTCGGACACCACCCGCAGTCCGCCAAACGACAGCGACACGCCGCGCAGCTCGAGCAGGGCGGCCATCAGACGATCTCCACC
>JBKOVQ010000039.1:0-3081 GCA_046723985.1 Actinomycetota bacterium
CCCCGGCTGATGCCGGCGACGATCACGTGCTCGTCGGGCAGGTCGCTCCCGCGGGGGTAGTAGACGCGTGCGATCTCGAAGAGCGCAATCCGCTCGGCGCCGAGGTCGATGTTGTGCCGGGCCGCCTGCACGAGGCTGGGGAGGAGCCTCGTGCGCAGCACCGCGAGCTCCAGCGAGATCGGCTCGGGAAGCCGTAGGGCGTCTCCCCGCTCGTCTTGCTCGACCAGCGACGGGGTGTACGCCTCCGAGAAACCGAGACCGACCAACGCGTCCTCGACGCGGCGCCGCACCTGCTGGAGCCGCGTCAGGCGGCCGTGCATGTCGCGGCGGAGCGGCAGCGTGAACGGGACCTCGGGGAGGTTGAAGCGCGCCACCTCCTCGACGACGTCGATCTCGCGTGTCACGTCGCGGAGCCGCCAGGTCGGGACGACGACCGACCCCTCGAATCCGAGGCGGTGAAGCAGCGCGAGCTGCTCGTCGGCAGGCACCTCGAGCCCCATCACCCCGTTGGCGCGTTCCGGCCGGAACGGGACCTCGATCGGGCGCGGCAGGTCGCCGTGCACGTCGGTGTGGCCGGTCCAGCGCGCCCCCGTGAGCTCGACGATCAGCTCGGTGGCGAGCCGGGCCGCGTGCTCCGCGAGATGCGGGTCGACGCCCTTCTCCCAGCGGTTCGAGCCCTCGGTCCGGAGCCGCAACCGCTCCGAGCTCCGCAGGATCCCGACCGGCTCGAAGTTCGCCGCCTCGAGGAGCACGTTCTGCGTCGCGTCGGTGACCTCGGTCTCCTCGCCGCCCATGATCGCGGCGAGCGCGATCGGCCGCTCGCCGTCCGTGATCAACAGATCAGAAGGCTCGAGCTCGCGCTCGACGCCGTCCAGCGTGCGCAGTCTCTCCCCGCGGCGCGCGTGCCGAACGAGGATCCGGCCGCCCGGCAACGTGTCGTAGTCGAACGCGTGCAGCGGGCTGCCGAGGGCGAGCATCACGTAGTTCGTCACGTCGACGACGTTCGAGATCGGCCGTTGCCCGGCGAACGTCAGCCGCGCTCGGAGCGACATCGGCGACGGGCCGATCCGGATGTCGCGAAACAGACGGCCGATGTAGCGCGGACTCGCGGCAAGATCGTCGAGCTCGACCTGCACGGGCTCGTCGCCTGCGCGCTCGGGATCTCGACCCGGCCATGGTGCGAGCTCCAGGTCGTAGAGCGCTGCGGCCTCGCGCGCGAGACCGTAGACGGAGAGGAGGTCGGGACGATTGCCGGTCGGCTCGACGTCCAGGATGGACTCGACGATCGGCAGCACGTCCGCGAGCGGCGTCCCCGGCTCGCCCTCCGGGAGCACGATGATCCCCGAGTGGTCCGGCCCGAGCTCGAGCTCGCGCTCCGAGAGGATCATCCCGTGCGAGACGGTGCCGCGGAGCGGCCTCGCCTCGAGCTTCAACCCTCCCGGAAGCACCGCACCCGGCAGCGCGACCGCCACCGTTGCCCCCGCTCCGAAGTTCCACGCGCCGCACACGATCTGCTTGGGCTCGCCCTCCCCCACATCGACCGAGCAGAGCTGGAGCCGGTCGGCGTTCGGGTGCTTCTCCGCCTCGAGCACTCGGCCGACGCGGAACAGCCCGACGTTCCCGTCCTCATCGGGGACGCCGCGCCGCTCGAGCGCATTGACCTCGGCCGAGGCGACCGAGAGCCGCTCGGCGAGCTCTTCGAGCGGCATCTCGAGCGGGACGTACTCCCGCAGCCAGGAGACCGGGACCTTCAAAACTGCGCGAGCACGCGGAGGTCGCTCTCCCAGAAGGGGCGGATCTCCTGGATGCCGTAGCGGAGCTGCGCAGCGCGCTCGAGCCCGCAGCCGAACGCGAAGCCCGACCATTCTGCGGGGTCGAGGCCGACGTTCTCGAAGACCGCGGGGTCGACCATCCCGGCCCCGCCGAACTCGATCCACCCCGAGAACTTGCAGGTGCGACAACCCGCGCCGGAGCAGATCGGGCAGGAGACGTCCGGCTCGATCGACGGCTCTGTGAACGGGAAGAAGTGCGTCCGGAAGCGGACCGCCCGCTCGGGCCCGAACAGCGCCCGCATCACGTGCAGCAACGTCCCCTTCAGGTCGGCCAGTGTGATGTGCCGGTCGACCGCCAGCCCTTCGAACTGGTGGAAGATCGGAAAGCGAGTCGGCGTGATCTCGTCGCGCCGGTAGACGCGCCCGATCGAGACCATGTAGATCGGCGGCTCCTGCTCCTGCATGACGTGGATCTGGGACGCCGAGGTCTCCGTGCGCAGGACGCGCCGGTCATCGAGGAAGAACGTGTCCCGGGGCGAGCGTGCCGGGTGCCACTCCGGGAAGGCCAGCTTGTCGAAGTTGTCCTCGACCCACTCGACCTCGCGGTCGTCGTAGATCTGGTAGCCGAGCCCGAGGAAGGCGTCCTCGACGATTCGGCGGATATGGGTCGTCGGGTGCAGGTGCCCGACGGGGAGCTCCTCGCCGGGGAGCGTGACGTCGACGGACTCCTCGGTCAGGGCTCGGTCGACCTCGGCCCGCTCCAGCGCTGCTCGGCGCTCGGCGACGGCCCCCTCGAGCGCCGCCCGGACGCCGTTGAGGATCATCCCGGTCTGGCGGTCCCGCACCTCGCGCAGCGCGAGCGCAAGCTCGCTCTTCCGCCCGAGGTAGCGGACGCGGACGTCGTCGAGCTCGGCCGCGGTCGAGGCGGCCGAAATCGCGCTCAGCGCCTCGCGTTTCAGCGTCTCGGCGTCCACCGGCCGACTGTATCATCGGCTTCCGCGCGGCCTTTCACGGCAGTTTCCGACAGCTGCCGCGACGCCGGCGCGGCCGCTGCGGCCATGCTGTCCAGGTGCTCCCGGCCTCCTCCCCACTGCGAGCATAGGCGTCGACCTGCAACGCGTGTGCGACCGGACCGAGACAGATGAGTGACGCCGACTCCACAGCCGCCACGGACGTGCCGATGGGCGCAGACACGAGCGCGTACGATCGAATCGCCCGGCTGTACGACCCGTGGAGCCGGAGCGTCGTCGAGGACGTCGCCTTCTACGTCGCCGAGGCACGGAAGGTGTCCGGGCGAGCCGGCGGCCCG
>JBKOVQ010000248.1:0-12503 GCA_046723985.1 Actinomycetota bacterium
ACTACATCCAGCTCGACGCACCCAACTACGCGCAGTGGCACATCGACCCGGGCAACCGGGCGGTATTCGAGGAGCACGGGCACGACATGGCGCACGAGCTCGTCGCCGATGCCGAGTTCGACAACATGGTCTTCGAGGGCCTCAACGGTGTCATCCGCGCGATGCACATGTGTCGCGGCAACGCGCCGGGCGGCATGTGGGCGGCGAGCGGCGGCTACGAGGCGATCTCGAAAGAGGTCTTCCCGCGACTGACGAACCTCGACCGGCTACTGCTCGAGTACGACTCCGACCGGGCGGGAGGATTCGAGCCGCTCGCGGACGTCCTCCCGACCCACCAGGTCGTGCTCGGCCTCGTGACGACCAAGGACGGTACGCTCGAGAACGCCGAGGATGTCGTCTCGAGGGTGGAGGAGGCGACGCGCTATGTCCCGCTCGACCGGCTGGCGCTCAGCCCGCAGTGTGGCTTCGCCTCCGGCGAGATCGCGCGCACGATGACGCTCGACGAGCAGGAGGCGAAGCTGCGGCTGGTCGGCCAGGTCGCGCGCCGCGTCTGGGGCTAGGGCGAGGTCGGCCTCTGCCGGGGCCAGACCTAGCGGCGGCGGCGGACGACGAACGCCTCGTCGTTGAACCAGAGCGTGCCGTACTTGCGCAGGACCTCCTGCGTCACCTCGAGGTAGCCGCTGTCGTGGAGCGCGGCCTCGAGGCGCTCGTCTTCGATCTGGTTCACGTAGACGACGGCGTTCCAGGCAGCGAACAGGGTCGAGGTGCCGATCCGGTCTCCGATTTCGGACGGCAAGGTGTGCATCTCGTAGCGGAAGACCGCCTCTGGATCCGGGGGGTCGGTGAGGTCGTACTCGCCGGCCTCGTCGCCGAGCGCTGTTCGCAACGTCTCGAGCAGCTCGTGCCGGTCGACGGTGAAGGGCTTCTCGCCGGGCCAGAGCCGCTCGACGATCTCAGCGGCCGGATCGCGGCCCCAGGACTGGACCATGAGCAGGCGACCGCCGGGGGCGAGGCTCCGAGTAAGCGGTGCCAGGATCTTGTCGACCTTGAACGCCGCACCAATGCGCGCCCGCCACGGCTGCGATGCGAGGACGAAATCGTATGACGTGTCGTGCTCACGGAGCTCAGCGATCACGTCGTGGAGCAGAAACTCGTGGTCGCGCCGGTAGAGGACGAGCACCGACGGCTGCTGCGGGACGGGATTGCCGGTCGTCGGACTCGGGCCCGTCGCCCAGCCTGACGCGAGTAGCGACCCGAGGGCCTCGATCTGCTCGCCGAGGTCGTGCGCGGACGCCCCCTCGAGCGGCACCTCCCGCCAGTTGAGCGCCGCAGCCTTCTGCGGGTCGCTCGGGAGGAGCCTTGGGGCGTCGGCATAGGAGAGATTGGTGACGACGAGCACGGTATGCGGGTGCTCGACGAAGCGGTCCGGCATCTTCTCCAGGCCGAGGCGGACGTCCTCGAGGCTGATCTCCTTGGCCACGGCGAGCGCGGGCACGGTTGGGAACTCGTGGTGGACGGTCCGAAGCATGCGTGAGAGGACGGTTCCGTCACCCATGCCGGCGTCGAAGAGCCGGAGCGCCGGCGGCGTCGGCTGCACGCGCGCCAATTCCGCGGCGCACCGGGCCGCGATCACGGCCTTCTCGTTGCAGGTGTTGACGAACGCCAGGTACTTCTGGCGGTTGTCGTAGAAGCGAAACGGCGTCGACTGGGCCTGGGCGGCAGGCGCGGTCGCCGTCGCGCTCAGTCCGTCACCGGTGCCAGGGCCCAGACCGCATCTCCATTCGGCGCGATCGTAACGTGCGATTGGTTTTCGCCCAAGTAGGGCCTGCGAGGAAACCTCCCGTTCGCGGCGAACCTTGGCTCCGACTGGCGGGCTCGTCATACTCGCCACGAACGTTGTCCATCACGACAGGGAGGTAGCAGTGGCTTCGGCAAGAGCCTGGAGTGGCTGGATCGGTTTCGCCGCGTTGATGATGTTGATCATCGGTTCGATCGACTTCTTCGAGGGGTTGATCGCCGTGATCCGAGGTGAGTACTACGTCATCCACGGGAGTCAGCTGATCGTCTTCGACACGACCACGTGGGGCTGGATCACGATGATCCTCGGCGTGATCCTATTCCTCGTCGGCCTCGGGCTGGGCAGCGGGGCAGGCTGGGCCCGGTGGACGGCGATCGTGCTCCTCGTCGTCAACCTGCTCGCGCAGCTGGGCTGGCTCGGAAACAGTCAGTACCCGCTCTGGACGCTGACGCTGATCACGCTCGAGATCATCGTCCTCTTCGCGCTGACCGCGAGGTGGTCGGCCGCGGGCGCCGCAGACTACTAACGGCGCCTCGCGACCTCAATCGACTCCACGGGTCGCCCCACGCGGGGCGCTCGTGGAGTCGATTCGTTCCAGGGCCGCCGGGGCAGCCGGCCTGACAGACTGCCGCGGGTGAAGATCCGCGCTGCGGTCCTCGAGGAGTTCGGTCGACCGCTGGCCGTGCAGGAGGTCGACCTCGCCGAGCCGAAGGCGGGGGAGGCGCTCGTCCGGCTCGCCGCCTGCGGCGTCTGCCACACCGACCTGTACACCGCCTCCGGCGCCGATCCGACGGGCTATGCCCCCTGCGTGCTCGGCCACGAGGGAGCCGGGGTGGTGGAGGCGACCGGGCCCGACGTGACCCTCGTCCAGCCGGGCGACCACGTGGTCACGCTGTTCGCGCCCGAGTGCGGAAAGTGCGTCCACTGCCTGAGCCCGCGGACGAACCGCTGTATCGCGATCCGCGACCAGCAGGGCCTCGGCTTCCTTCCCGACGGGACGACGCGACTCTTCCGCGACGGCGAGCCGCTGAGGCACTTCATGGGCTCGTCGACCTTCGCCGAGTACGCGGTCATCCCAGAGATCGCGCTCGCTCGCGTGAACCCTCAGGCACCGCTCGACGGGTGCGCGCCGTTCGCCTGCGGGCTCTCGACCGGGATCGGCGCGGCGCTGAACACGGCGCAGGTCGAGCCGGGGACGACCGTGGCCGTCTTCGGCTGCGGGCTCGTCGGGCTCGGCGCCGTGATCGGTGCCCGCCTCGCGGGCGCGGAGCGCATCATCGCGATCGACCTCTCCGAAGAGCGCCTCGCGCAGGCACGCCACCACGGCGCCACCGACACGCGGACGGCCGCCGAGGACACCGTCGACTGGATCCGAGCGGAGACGGGGGGCTACGGCGCGGACTACACCATCGAGGCGACCGGCAACGTCGCGGTGATGCGGCAGGCGGTCGAGGCTGCACGCGAGGCGTGGGGGCTGGCGACGATGTGCGGGGTGGCCGGAAAAGGGGAGGTGCTCGAGGTGGTGCCTCGGTTGCTGATCACCGGGCGGCGCGTCGCCGGCTCGTCCTTCGGGGGCGTCAAGGGCCGCATCCAGGTGCCGCAGTACGTCGAGCGCTGGCTCGCCGGTGAGATCGACGTCGAGTCGCTGATCTCGCATCGCTTGACGCTCGACCAGGTCAACCACGGCTTCGAGCTGATGGAAGCGCAGGACGGCATCCGCAGCGTGATCAGCTTCGCGTAGGCGGGAATACCGCAGGCAATGAGCATTGCGCTCGGCATCGTCCTGTCGGTGGTCGCGCTGATCAGCGCCGCCGTCGTGATCGGCGCGTTCGTCTGGGCCGCCCGAAAGGACGGCGAGGAGGACGAGGCGCTCCAGAAGCGACTCGGGATCAAGCGCAAGACCCGCATCGGTCTATAGGCGTATACCCCCAGGGGGTACACTGGCGGCGCATGACCCACGGCTACGCCGAAAACAAGGATGCGCTCATCCGGCGCCTCCACCGGATCGAGGGGCAGGTGCGCGGAATCGAGCGCATGGTCGAGGACGACCGCTACTGCATCGACATCCTGACCCAGATCGCCGCCGTCTCGACCGCCCTCGAGTCCCTGGCGCTCGAGATCCTCGACGACCATGTGAGCCACTGCGTCGCCGGTGCCCTCGCGTCGGGCGAGCCTGCCGAGGTGAGCGAGAAGACGACCGAGCTCCTCGACGCCGTTCGCCGCTTCACGCGCAGCCGATGATCGCGAGCATCGGCGGCGAGATCGTGGACGCGCTCTCGTTCTCGTTCGGGATGTTCTGGGAGATCCTGTGGGCGCTGATCCTCGGCTTCGCGTTGTCCGGCGCCGTCCAGGCAGTGGTCTCCAAGCGGGAGATGCGGCGCCTGCTTCCGGACGACTCCCCGCGCACGGTGGCGGTCGCCACCGGCCTCGGGGCAGCCTCCTCTTCTTGCTCGTACGCGGCGGTTGCGCTCGCCCGCTCGCTGTTCCGCCGCGGCGCCGACTTCACCGCCGCGATCGCGTTCGAGATCGCCTCGACGAACCTGGTCTTCGAGCTGGGAATCGTGATCGCGCTCCTCCTCGGGTGGGAGTTCCTCGTCGGCGAGTTCGTCGGCGGCCCGCTGATGATCGTCCTCGTCGCGGTCGGCTTTCGCATCTTCCTCCAGCGTCGCCTGGTCGACGCGGCGCGAGAGCAGGCGAACAGAGGGCTGGTCGGCTCGATGGAAGGACACGCCGAGATGGACATGTCCACAGAGAGCGGAGGCTCCTGGTGGCGACGGCTGCGGACCCCGCGCGGCTTCACGGCAACAGCCGACTACTTCGTGATGGACTGGGCGGCGATCTGGCGCGACATCGCCGTCGGGTTGCTCGTCGCGGGTGCGCTCGCCGCGTGGGTCCCCGAGTCCTGGTGGCAATCCCTCTTCCTCGTCGACCACCCGACCGCCGCGAAGGTCTGGGGGCCGGTGATCGGCCCGCTGGTGGCCGTGATCAGCTTCGTGTGCTCCGTCGGGAACGTGCCGCTCGCAGCGGTGCTGTGGAACGGCGGGATCAGCTTCGGCGGCGTGATCGCGTTCATCTTCGGCGATCTGATCATCGCGCCGATCCTGAACATCTACCGCAAGTACTACGGCTTGCGGATGGCCGCTTTCCTTGCCGTCGTCCTCTACGTGACCATGGTTGTGGCGGGGCTCGCCGTCGAGCTCCTCTTCCAGGCGTTCGGGATCGTCCCGACCGAGCGGAACGCGAAGGTGGAGATGGCCAGCGTCACGTGGAACTACACCACCTACCTGAACATCCTCTTCCTGGCGCTCGCGGGCGTCCTCGTCTGGCGGTACTTCCGCCGAGGCGGGGGGATCGCGATGCTGCGGCTGATGAACGCGCCGGCGGGCTCGGCGCACGACCACCACGCCGGCCACGAGGCGGGGCACTCCCACGGCTGAGTGACGAGGCTAGCGGAGCGAGACGATCCAGGTCAGCGCCCGCACGCGCGCGTAGGCGTCGACGGCCGCCAGCCTGAGCGTGTAACTCCCCGGCCCGAGCAGGAACGGCCCGAAGGCGACCCGGCCCGCCCGGCCGAGGAAATGCTGGTTGACGAGCAGCCGGCCCGCACGCAATGCCCGGATCCGCCCGTCGTAGATCTGGTTTGCCCGGACGTGCAGCGTGACCGACCAGACGTCGCCCGAGCGGGTGACTGCCGGCGCTTCGCGCACGAGCAGGAAGGGCGGCGGCGGCGCGGCGGCGCCGCAGCGACCGAGGCAGGCGGGCATGCGCAGCAGGTCGCCGCCCAGCCGGATCTCGAACGTGTACAGGCCGGACAGCGGCAGCGGGAAGGGGCCGAGCCGCACTCGCCCGGCCGCGACCTTCGCGGCGACCGACGTCACTATCCGCCCGGCGCGGACGCCGCGGACCCTGGCGGTGCCGCCGACGGTCGTCAGGAACCGCAGCGTCACCCGGTACCCGGTGGCCGTCCTCCTGGCGATCGGCGGACCGAGCGACGTGAGCGTCGCGGTCCTCGGCGTCCTGTTCGTGAACGTCGCCGTCGCGGCGAGCGCCTTGGAGAGCTTGACCGTGCAGGTCGTCAGCTTGCCGCTACAGGCGCCTGCCCAGCCCAGGAAGGCCTGGCCTGCGGCCGGCCTGGCCGTGAGCCTGGCGGTCGCGCCTGCCTTGAAGTGCTGCACACACGTCTTCGCGCGGCCGGTGGAAGCACACGCGCCCGCCGAGGTGGACACCGAGCCGCGACCGACGACGTTGATGGTCAGCGTCCCCGGCGTTCCCGCAGCGGTGAACGTCGCCGACACGCTTCGAGCCGCGGTCATGCTGACGGTGCACTTGGGCGCGGTGCCCGTGCAGGCTCCGCCCCAGCCGCCGAATGTGACACCGCTCCCGGGGGTCGCGGTCAGGGTTACCGTCGTGCCCGAGCTGAAGGTCGCGGTGCAGGTGCTCGCGCCGTTGCCGCAGCTGATCGAGGCGCCCGTCACTCGGCCCGGGCCGGAGACGGAGACGCTGAGCGGGAACGTCCCTGCCGACCCGCCGCTGAACGTGGCGACCACGGTCTTCGACGCGTCGAAGGTGACCGTGCAGGTCGTCGCGGTGCCGGTGCAGGCGCCGCTCCAGCCCGTGAAGGTGGCACCGGCGGTCGGTGTCGCGGTGAGGGTGGCGGTCGAGCCGGCGGCGTGGTTCGGGCTCGTACAGGTGGTTGCGCCGGCGCCGCAGTTGATCCCGCCGCCGGTCACGGTGCCGTTCCCGACCACGGACACGCTGAGGGTGAAGCCGGTCCCGCCGGTCGTGCCGCCGCTGAAGGTGGCCGTGACGTTCTTCGACTGGTTCATCGCGACGGTGCAGGTGGTCGCGGTGCCGCCACAGGCGCCGGTCCAGCCCGTAAAGGTGGCGCCGGTGGCGGCCGTGGCGACGAGCGAGACGGTCGCGCCGGACGCAAAGTTCGCCGAGCAGATGTTCGCACCGGCGCCGCAGTTGATCGCGCCGGTGCCGCCGCTGACGTTGCCGCTGCCGTTGACGGTCACGGTCAACGCGATCGTCTGCGTGAACGTGGCCGCGACGCTGCGGGCGGCGTCCATGGTCACGGTGCAGGTCGGCGTCGTGCCCGTGCACGCCCCCGTCCAGCTGGTGAACGTGTACCCGTTGGCGGGGCTGGCCTCGAGCGTGACCTCCGAGCCGGCGGGCTGGTCTGCGGTGCACGTCGCTGGCCCGTCACAATCGATTCCCCCGCCTGTCACTCGACCTTGGCCGGAGACGGTGAGGGTGAGCAGATTGGTCGACGCGGCCGCGTCGATCCAGGTCGCGTGCGCGGTCTCGTTGTTGTCCAGCACAACGGTGCAGTTCGCCGTGTTGGTCGTGCAGTCGCCGGTCCATTTGCCGAAGACGAACGAGGCTCCCGGGGTCTCCACGGCGGTGAGCGTCGAGCCCTGGACCTCGGTCCAGGTGCAGTCGATCGCAGACGCGTCCGTCCCGCAGTTGATCTGGGATGCCCCGTTGGCGCGCGCCGCGATATTCCCGGTTCCGGTGTACGACAGCGCGAACGTGCCGGTCGGTGTTGGCGGCCCGTTGAAGTTGGCGGTGACCGTCGCAGCGGTGACACTGCATGTCGTGGCGCCGGACGGAGTGCAGCCGTGCCAGCCGGAGAAGACCCAGTTGTCGCTAGTCTCCGACGCCTTGAGCGTCACGGGACTCTGCGCGAAGCCGAGGTAGCACGTCTTGTCCCCGTTGCCGCAGTTGATGCCGCCCGGGTCGCTCGTGACCTTCCCCTTGCCGATCACCTGGACCGTGACGATCGTCGTGGCGGTCGACCGCGCCCCGGCGTTGACCACCCCGAGGATCAGTGCGACCAGGGCCAGCATCGGCACCACCCCATGCCTTATCGAGTCTCCGCGTCTCCCCACGCCGTCGCCAGCTTAGATGCCATCGGACTCGCTGGCTAGACGTCCTATGGCAGCAGGGCATACCAGGTCAGCGTCCGAACGCGTCCGACGGCGTCGATGGCGACGAGCCTGATCCGGTAGGTGCCGGGAGAGAGGAGGAGGGCGCCGGGCGTCGTCGTTCCAACCCGGATCGGGAAGCGGACCTCGCGCGCGAGGCGCTTGCCCCGGTACACCCGTGCGACGGCCCCTGCCGGCTGCGTCGAGCGGAAGTGCAGGGTCAGGGACCAGAGCGCGCCGGCGTCGACCACGGTCGCGCGTTCCCGCGTGAGCGTAAACGGACTGGACCCCGCACGCTCGCCGCACCGGCCGAGGCAGGCGGTCCACCGGAGCGTGCGGCCGCCGAGCAGCAGCTCGAACGTGTAGAAGCCCGGCTTCACGACCGGGAACGGCCCGACGGTCGCCGGCCCGAGGGCTGCCGAGAATGCGAGCGCCGTCTCGAGCCGTCCCGCCCGCAGCGCCCGGACCCGCGCGCGTCCCCTCTCGGCGTTGCGGAACCGGAGCGTGACCTCGTACCCCACGGCCGTCTTCGAAACCAACGGCGAGCCGATCCTGCTCAACGCCGCCGACCCGGCGGCGGGCATACGGCCGGAGCCGCCGGTGAAGGTCGCGGTCACCCGTTTTGCCGCGTCCATCTCCACGGTGCAGGTCGCGACCTTGCCGCGGCACGCGCCGCCCCAGCCGCTGAACTTCGCGCCCGTAGCCGGGCTTGCCGTCAGCCCGACGGTCGACCCCTGGCGTTGCTTCGCACGGCAGGCGGCCTTGCCGTTGCCGCACGTGATCCCGCCACCGGTGACCGTTCCGCGCCCCGTGACGGCAACGCTGAGCTCGACCTCTGCGGTCGAGCTGCCCGAGAAGGTTGCGGTCACACTGCGCGCCGCACTCATCGTGACCGAGCACGTTCGCGCGGATCCGCTGCATGCACCGCCCCAGCCGGTGAACGTCTCACCGGTGCTCGGCGTGGCCGTCAGTGTGACATTCGTCCCCGACGCGAGCGTCGCGGAGCAGGCCGTCCCGCCCTCGCCGCAGTTGATCTCGCCGCCCGTGACCGTGCCGCTCCCGGTCACGGAGACGGTGAGCGGGAACGTCGTCGGGGAGACCGAACCGCCGGAGAAGTTGGCAGTCACGTTCTTGTCGCCGGTCATCGTGACGGTGCAGGTCGCGCCGCTCGTGGTCGTGCATCCGGACCAGCTCGTGAACGATCCGCCGGAGGGCGGCGTCGCCGTCAGGGTGACGTCCTGACCTGCACTCTCGTCCGCGGTGCAACCGGTGGAAGAGCCGTTCGTGCAGGCGATCCCTCCGCCTGTAACGGTCCCATTCCCGTTCACCGTGACGGTCAGGCGCGGCTTTCGGAAGGTGCCGGTCGCGCTCTTGTCGTCGTCCATGGCGAGGGTGCAGGCTCGGGACGAGCCGCTGCACGCGCCGCTCCAGCCACCGAAGACGAAGCCTGCCTCCGGGGTCTCGACGATCGTCAGCGTCGAGCCGACCGTCACCTGGGTGGAACAGGTCTCGTCGCCGCTTTCGCAGTCGATGTCCGCGCCGGAGATGTTCCCGCCGTCGCCCGCGGCATCCCCGGCCGCGCGCACGGTGAGCGTTTTTTCGCCCGGATCGGGCGTCTGGTCGAAGGTGGCGATCACCTCGTGGTCGTCGTCGGCCAGGTCGAAGTCGACCTCGCAGGTTGCGCCGCTGCAGTCGTCGCCGCTCCAGGCGGAGAACGTCCACCCGGACGCTGCGGCCGCGCTGAACGTGACGCTGCCGGTCCCGCTGTAGGAGATCCGGCAGGTCGTCGCGCCGTTGCCGCAATTCATCGAGCTCTTGTTGTCGGTGACGAGGCCGCGGCCGATCACCTCGACCCGGACGGTGGTCGTGGTCGCCGTCGCCCGCGCGACCGCACCGCCTGGTCCGAGCGCCAACGCGAGGACGATCAGGCTGCAGGTTGCGGCTATCCGCCCCATCCCAGGGGAGCGTAATCGCGGCCCGACGCGGGTGGGGAAACCCTCGCCGGGCCGACGACTCCGCTAGCTGCGCTTCCGCGCGGTGGCGCGACCGCCCTTGCGCCCGGCAGCCTTCTTCTGGGCGGTCGTCCCGCCCTGCGAGGAGCTCGAGCGCGACGTCGACTTGCCGCCGCGACTGGACGCGCCCGGGGAGTTCGCGATTCGCGCGGCGCGCGACTTCGACATCCCCTTGTCCCTGAGCGCCTCGTACTGCTTTTCGTTCTTGACGCTTGCTCTCTTGCCAGGCATCTCGACCCCCTTACCTCGAGATTTGCTCGACCGTCATGCCGACTTGCCGTTCGTCGGCCTCCTTGGCGACGTCGGCCTGGGCGATCACGCCGACCACCGAGTCGCCCTCGACGACCGGCAGCCTGCGCACCTGGTGGCGTGCCATCAGCTTGAGCGCCTCGCTGAGGTCGTTGTCGGGCTGGACCGTGACGACCTCTTTCGAGGCGATCTCGCCGACCGTCGTCGTCTGTGGATCCTTTCCTTCGGCGACCACCCGGACGGCGATGTCGCGGTCGGTGACCGTCCCGACGAGCTTGCCGTTCTCGACGACGGGGATCATCCCTGCGTCGGCCTGTTTCATCCGCTTTGCCGCGTCGACCGCAGTGCTGCTCGACTGGACGGTCTCCGGGCTCGACTTCATTACTTCACGAATGCTCTGTGCCATCGGCCCCCTTTCGGGCTTGGGCGTACCCGCCTGTTCGGGGCGGAAACGCCGGCCGAGGCGACCGCTCAGCGGTGCCGGAAGACGATCCGGCCGCGGGTCAGGTCGTACGGAGAGAGCTCGACCCGCACCCGGTCGCCCGGAAGGATCCTGATCCGGTACCGCCGCATCTTCCCGGCCGTGTAGCCGAGGGTCTCGTGGTCGTTGTCGAGCTTGATCCGGAACATGCCGCTCCGAAGCGCCTCGACGACCTCGCCTTCGAACTCGATCTTCTCTTCCTTGCCGGCGATCGCCGACCTCCAATCTTGAGGACAGAGAGGGACAGGTCTTTCAGACCTGTCCCCGATTCCATTTCGTCGCCTACGCGATCGCGGTCACGGCGGTCGCCTCGGGGCCCTTCTGGCCCTCGCGGGGCTCGTACTCGACCCGGGACCCTTCGTCGAGGGACTTGTAGCCCTCGCCGGCGATCTGCGAGAAGTGGACGAACAGGTCCTTGCCGCCCTCGTCGGGCGTGATGAACCCGTAGCCCTTCGCAGCGTTGAACCACTTGACGGTACCGGTAGCCATGTGAACACCTCCCTTACCACTCACGAACGGGTAGAGAAGCGCTGGAAACCGCGACTCGGTACTCGTTCTTTGTACGCCGCGGAGCGTAGCAGCCGATACAACTGAACCGTGACCTTGGTCGCACAGGAGCTCCCGGATCTGGAGGACCTGCTGCGCGAGGCGGGACGGCCGGATCTCGCCGAGCAGGTGCCGGGGCTCGAGATCCGGCAGCGCTGCACGTGCTCGGTCGATGGCTGCGAGAGCTTCTACACGGTCCTGCCGATGAAGCGCTGGTTCCGCCGCGGCAAGCAGGTTCCGGTCGGTGACTACGTCGTCGACACGATCGACGGTCAGATCGTCTACGTCGAAGTGCTCCGCCTGAACTAGCGTTACCGCAATGAAGGTCGTTCTTCCCGATGCGACGGAGCTGGAGCTGCCCGACGGCGCCACCGGGCTCGACGCCGCCGCCGCGATCGGTCCCAAGCTGGCGAAGGAAGCGGTGCTCGTGCGGTCCAACGGGGCGGTCAGAGACCTCCGCCTTCCGCTCGTCGACGGCGAGCACATCCAGATCCTGACCACGCGCGACACGGCCGACCCTGACGCCCTCGACGTGCTGCGCCACTCGACCGCGCACCTGCTCGCCGAGGCGGTTCGCCGGCTGTACCCGGGCGTGAAGATCGCGATCGGGCCGCCGGTCGAGAACGGCTTCTACTACGACTTCGAGTTCCCGGAGCCGATCCACGAGTCCGACCTCGAGCGCATCGAGGACGAGATCGGCAGGGAGCTGAAAGAGGGACGTGAGTGGATTCGCGAGGAGATCTCCCGCGAGGAGGCGCGTGCGCGGTTCGAGGCCGAGGGCGAGCCGTACAAGGTCGAGCTCGTCGACAGCGCCGAGGGGGACATCTCGCTGTACACGCAGGGCGACTTCACCGATCTCTGCCGCGGGCCGCACCTCCAGGACTCGAAGCCGATCAAGGCGGTGAAGCTGACCGGACTCGCCGGCGCCTACTGGCGCGGTGACGAGAAGAACACGCAGCTGACGCGGATCTACGGCACCGCTTTCTACGACGAGGCCGACCTCCACGCACACCTGGCAGCACTCGAGGAGGCGCGGAAGCGCGACCACCGACGGCTGGGGAAGCAGCTCGACCTGTTCCACCTCGAGGACATCTCGCCGGGATCGCCCTTCTGGCACCCAAAGGGAATGGTCATCTGGAACATCCTCGAAGACCTTCGCCGGCGCGAGAACGCCAAGCGTGGCTACGTCGAGGTGAAAACACCGCTCATCTACGACAAGTGGCTCTGGGAGACCTCGGGGCACTGGGAGAAGTTCCGCGAGCACATGTTCCAGATCCCGGACGGCGACCGGATCTACGCACTGAAGCCGATGAACTGCCCTGGGCACATCCGCGTGTACGGGAGCCGGATGCGGAGCTATCGGGAGCTTCCACTGCGCCTCGCCGAAGCGGCGCCGCTCCACCGAAACGAGCTCGCCGGGACGCTTCACGGCCTCACACGTGTCCGCCATGTCACGCAGGACGACTCCCATCTCTTCTGCACCCGCG
>JBKOVQ010000057.1:0-3712 GCA_046723985.1 Actinomycetota bacterium
TCTGATGCCCACGCTGGTGTTCCTCGAGCAGCACGAGGGCGAGCTCCAGGACGGTGCCCTCGGAGTGCTCGCCAGGGCGGCCGCACTCGGCGACGGAGAGGTTGCGGCCACGATCGTCGGCGCCGGTGCTCGCGCCCTCGCGGGCGAGGCGGGCCGTCACGGCGCCGCCAGGGTGTGGGTGGCGGAGGCCGCCGAGCTCGAGGCGCCGCTGCCGCAGCCGCGCGTGGATGTGCTGGCGAAGGTCGTCGAGGCGGGGGGCTACGACACCGTGCTCTTCGGGGCATCGGTTCTCGCGGCCGACGTGGCCGCGGGCCTGGCGGCGCGGCTCGACGCCGGCCTGAACTGGGATCTCGTAGACCTCGTCCGCGAGGACGGGCGCCTCGTCGGCAAGCGCCCCGCACTCGGCGACTCGGTGGTCGTCGACGTCGGCTGGAAGGGCGACCCCGCGATCGGCATCGTCCGGGCGGGCACGTTCGAGCCGGCCGAGACCGGCGGCGAGCCCGAGGTCGTCGAGGCGCCCGTGGAGCTCGAGGACTTCTCGACTGCGGCGACGATGCTCGAGCAGGCCCACGAGGAGCAGGCAGGACCGTCGATCGAGGAGGCCGAGGTGATCGTCGCCGGTGGGCGTGGCCTCGGGCAACCGGAGAACTTCTCGCTCGCGGAGGAGCTCGCGCAGGCGCTTGGCGGCGCGGTCGCCGCGACGCGCGCCGTAGTCGACGCCGGCTGGTACCCGTACTCGGCCCAGGTCGGCCAGACCGGCAAGAGCGTCGCGCCGAAGCTGTACGTGGCCTGCGGCATCTCCGGCGCGATCCAGCACAAGGTGGGGATGCAGGGCTCGAACGTGATCGTCGCGATCAACAAGGACGCGAACGCGCCGATCTTCGAGTTCAGCGACCTCGGCGTGGTCGGCGACCTGCTCCAGGTCGTGCCGAAGCTGACCGAGCTCGTCCGCGCGAGAAAGGGCAGCTGATGGGCTCCGTCCCGGCCAACTATCCACCACCGTGGCGCGTCGAGGAGGCGATCGCGCGGCCGACGGACAACGACCCGATCGAGGTCGGGGTCCTGATCGTCGGCGCCGGCCCGGCCGGGCTCGCCTGCGCGATCCGGCTCGGCCAGCTGCTCGCCGATGATGCCGAGACCGCGAAGCGGCTCGGCGAGGTGCCGGTCGCAGTGGTCGAGAAGGGCAAGCAGCCCGGCTCCCATCTCCTCTCGGGCGCGGTCGTCAACCCGCGTGGACTCCGCCGGCTCTTCAACGGCAGCCGGCGCTTCGACGACATGCCCCACTTCGACGAAGTCGTCCACGAGTCCGTCTACTTCCTCACCGAGAAGCGCGCAATCCGCATCCCGGCGCCGCCGACGATGCGGAACCACGGGAACTACATCGTCTCCCTCTCCCAGCTCGGCCGCTTCCTCGGCGCCGAGGCGGAAGCGGGCGGGGCAACCATCCTGGCCGAGACGCCGGCGACGAAGCTGCTCGTCGCCGACGGCCGGGTCCGCGGAGTCCGCACCGGCGACCGCGGACGCGGCCGCAACGGCGAGGAGCTCGGCAACTTCGAGCCCGGGTCGGACCTGCTGGCCCGCGTCACCGTCCTCGCCGAGGGGACGCAGGGTCACCTGACCGGTGCCGCGATCGAGCGCTTCGGCCTCCAGGGTGTGAACCCGCAGGTCTGGGCGCTCGGCGTGAAGGAGGTCTGGCAGGTTCCGAAGCCGCTCGACCGGATCATCCACACGATGGGCTGGCCGCTCCGGTCGGGAAAGAAGTACCGCGAGTTCGGCGGCTCGTTCGTCTACCCCATGGGCGAGGACCTGGTGACGATCGGGATGGTCGTCGGCCTCGACTACCGCGACGCCGAGCTTTCGGTCCACGACGTCCTCCAGCAGCTGAAGACGCATCCGAAGATTCGCAAGATCCTCGACGGCGGCGAGCGGCTCGAGTGGGGGGCAAAGACGATCCCCGAGGGCGGGTTCCTGTCGCTGCCGAAGCGCCTGAACGCACCGGGTCTGCTGCTCTGCGGCGACGGGGTGGGGATGGTCAACGTGCCGGCGCTCAAGGGCATCCACTACGCGCTCGAGTCGGGGCGGCTCGCGGCCGAGGCGGCATACACGGCGCTCCAGCCGGGCGAGTCCATCGGCCGGCGAGGCGCGCTGGCGGGTTACGACGACGCCCTCCGCGAGAGCTACGTCTGGAAGGACCTGAAACGGGTCCGCAACGTGCGCCCGGCGTTCTCGCGCGGCTTCTGGCTGGGCAGCGCGCTCGCCGGCGGGGCGATCACCTCGTTCGGCAAGCTGCCGCCGAAGGACGAGCGGCTCCAACGCGACGCCGAGCAGGAGCTCATCGCCACCGGCCGTGCCGCCTCCTACCCGAAGCCGGACGGGAAGCTGACCTTCGACAAGCTCTCGTCGGTGTTCGCGTCCGGAAACAAGACGCGTGACGACCAGCCGAACCACATCCGAATCGAGACGCGCGTGCCGCGCGACGTCGCCGAGCTGTGGGCGCGCATGTGCCCGGCGCAGGTGTACGAGATCGGCGCCGAGGACGCGGGCAAAGTCCAGGTGCAGGTGACGCCGTCGAACTGCGTCCAGTGCGGCGCGATCACGGCGAAGGGCGGCCGCCTGACGCCGCCCGAGGGCGGCTCGGGCCCTGAGTACAGCCGGAGCTAGCGCCGCCTCACGTTTTACGGTCCTCTTACGTGCGCGTCCAGAAGCGTGACGATCATGTGCCTATGTCGCGCCGCCGCTTCGCCGTCCTGCTTTGCGCGCTCGTCGCCGTCAACGCGTTCTTCTGGCTCGCCCAGGGCGGGTTCGCACTCCCGAGGGCGCTGATCGACCGCTTCTTCGGGCCTCGGATGATCCGGGCCGAGGTGATCGTGCAGGGGCCGGGCGGAGGCATCAACGACTTCCGCCTCGACCGCGGCGTGATCGTCTCCGCGACGCGGGGCTCGCTCGTGCTGCGCGAACAGGACGGCACGATCCAGACGATCGCGGTTGCGCCGAGGGCGCGGGTGACGGGGTCGCCGTCCGTGACCGACGTGTCGCAGCTCCGCCCGCCGATGCGCGTGCTCCTCGTCCGCCGGGCGAACGCGCGCGCGAACCTGATCCAGGTCGAGGGTACGGGCTAGACGCCGTGGCGGGCAGGGCGACCGGGAGCGTGCTCCTCCTCGTCGAGGACGACGACGCGATCGGGCGTCTCGTCAAGCAGTACCTCGAGCAACAGGGCGGCTGGCGCGTCCTGTGGCTCCGCACCGGAGAGGAGGCCGTGGCCGAGCTGCGCCGCCACCCGGTCCGGCTGGTCGTCCTCGACGTCGGCCTGCCCGGCATCGACGGCTTCGAGGTCTGCAGGCAGATGCGCGCACACTCGAACGTGCCGATCGTGATGCTGACCGCCCGAGACGAGGAGCCTGACCGCGTCGTCGGCTTCGAGCTCGGCGCGGACGACTACGTGCCCAAGCCGTTCTCTCCTCGCGAGCTCGCCGCGCGGATCAAGGCGATCCTGCGCCGTGCGGAGCCTTCGTCCCAGGACGCGGTGCTCGCCGCGGGCGAGATCGTGCTCCGGCGTGACTCCCACGACGTGACCGTCGACGGCGAGCCCGTGCACCTCACGGCGAAGGAGTTCGACCTGCTCACGTGCTTCCTCGAGCACCAGGGCATCGTCCTGTCGCGCGAGCGTCTGCTCGACATCGTCTGGGGGATGGCGTACCCGGGTGGGACGCGA
>JBKOVQ010000253.1:0-3463 GCA_046723985.1 Actinomycetota bacterium
CATCATCGGCGTGCAGGGGATGCCGAGGCGTGTGTCGGACTACGACCCGGAGTTCGGGACCTGGAACATGATCATCTCGATCTCGTCGTTCTTCCTCGGCGTGTCGTTCGTCGTCTTCCTCTACAACGCGATCGTCAGCTGGATCCGCGGGCCGATTGCGGGGGCGAACCCCTGGCGTGCGATGACGCTCGAGTGGCAGGTGTCCTCGCCGCCGCCGATCTTCAACTTCGACGAGATCCCGCAGGTCGTCGGCGGGCCGTACGAGTACGGCGTCCCGGGCGCTCGGCACGCGGTCTTCAACGGGGCGCGGGAACGTGAGCTCGAGGAGGCGCGGGCGCCGTGAGTCACGTTCTCGTGGTCGCGAACGAGACCATGACCGGGCCGAGCCTGATCGACGCGGTCCGGAGCAGGCATCCCGATCTCGTCACGGTGCTCGCGCCGATCAGCAACCCGCACGCGGGCTACGTCGTCTACGAGGACACGCGCCGCGCCGCAGCAGGTCGGAGGCTGGAGCGCACGCTCGGCGAGCTGCGTGAGGCCGGCGTCCCCGCGCACGGCCTCGTCGTCGACTCGGATCCCGCAGACGCAGTGCGCGACGCGATCGCGATGCTCGAGCCGAAGCCGACCGAGATCATCGTCTCGACGCATCCCGAAGAGAAGTCGGGCTGGCTGAGGCGGAAGGTGATCGATCGCGTGCGCGACGCGGCCGGGGGCCTGCCGGTCGAGCACATCGTGGTCGACCTGAAGGAAGGCGGCGTGGCGAACGTGCTCGTGATCGCGAACGAGACCGTCGTCGGCGACCCGCTGTTGGATCGGATCCGGGAGCGCGCGGCTCGAGGGCCCGCGAGCTTCCTGATCATCTGCCCCCAGAGCGATCCCTCGCAGGCCGAGCATCCGGAGGCCGAGCGAAGGCTGAGGCGTGCGCTTGCGATCCTCCGCGCCCAGGGAATCGACGCCCACGGGCAGGTCGCGCATCCGGATCCCTACACCGCGGCGATGCAGGCGATCCACGACGAGCGGATCGACGAGGTCATCGTCTCGACCTTCGCCCCGGAACGCTCCCCCTGGCTGAAGCGGAACCTCGTCCAGCGGCTGCACAACGACTCGAAGCTGCCGGTCGAGCACGTCGTACTCGAGGAGGCCCCCGTCTAGTGGCGGCCCACGCCGAAGCGCATCACGGGCCGCCGATCGCGCACCAGAGCTCGAGGGTCGACGCGCCGACGCTCGGGATGCTCCTCTTCATCGCGTCGGAGATCATGCTCTTCGGCTCGTTCTTCACGGTCTACTTCTTCGCGCGGGTCGTAGCCGGCCCCTCGGAGTGGCCGCCCCCGCCGTTCCACCTGCCGGTGTTCGTGGCCGGCGTGAACACGCTGATCCTGCTCACCTCGAGCTTCACGATGCACTGGGCCCTCCAGGCCATCAAGCGCGGCAACCGCGCGGGGATGCAGGCGGGGCTCGTGCTCACGCTGGCGCTCGGCCTGACCTTCCTGCTGACGCAGATTCGGGAGTACTCGAGGGTCGGCTTCTCGCCTCAGGACGGCGCGTTCGGCTCGACGTTCTACGGGCTGACCGGGCTCCACGGCGCACACGTCTTCGTGGGGCTAACCATTCTGACGTTCGCGACGATTCGCGCTTTCCGCGGCCACTTCACGCCTGAGGAGCACAGGGGCGTCGAGATTTCTGGGATCTATTGGCACTTCGTCGACGTAATGTGGATTGTGGTCTACACAACGGTGTACATCCTCTGATGGGCAGCCTCTCGCGTTCCTGGGACGTCGCTGGCGGTTCGGGGCCGGAGGGGACAGTGTTCGCAACACGGCCCCGGAGAGCACCGGGGCGCCAGCGGCGTCAGGCTGGCGCGGAGCCCGGCTCTGCCGGGCGGGAGCGACAGCCGGCCAGGGGCGCGAGATGATCAATCCCTTCCGCAGCGAGGCCGAGGCGTATCGATTCCTCCTGCTGACGGTCGGGTACTTCGCTGCCATTGCGATCGCCGCGCTCGCGATCGGAAAGTGGGCCGGGATCATCGTGTTCCTGGTGCTTACACTGGCCGGGGTCGCGTACGTGGTGCGCGCCCGGAGGGTCGAGCCGCCGCGCCAGGCGGTGCCGTCACGGCGAGGTCGCGAGAACGAGCGCCGCATCCTCGTGATCGCGAACGAGACCGTCGGCGGGGAACGACTCCGGGAGGAGATCCGCCGCCGGTCGGAGGGCTACGACGAGCAGGTTCTGGTCGTGTGCCCGGCGCTGAACTCTCCGCTCCGCCACTGGGCCTCCGACGAGGACGACGCACGGGTCCAGGCTCAGAAGCGTCTCGACGCGAGCCTGGCTCGCCTGCGGGCCGCGGGCGTCGAGGCGAAAGGCGAGGTCGGCGACGCGGAGCCGGTGCAGGCCATGGAGGACGCGCTTCGGCTCTTCGGCGCCGACGAGATCATCATCTCGACGCATCCGGAGGGGCGCTCGAACTGGCTCGAGAAGGGCATCGTCGAAACGGCCCGCGAGCGCTTCGCGGTCCCGATCACCCATGTCGTGGTCGACCTCGAAGCGGAGCGCGAAGAAGTCCAAGACCCTCGTTGAAAGTCCGGCACCGGCTTCGCCGGTGCCATGACGACTTTCAACGAATGGTTCCGATCCCGGCCGCAGCGGCCGCGACGGGCAGAGCCCGCCGCGCAACTATTTCTGCTTTTTGATGAAGTCGACCAGCTGCTTGGCCTGGTCCTCTTTGATCTGGCCCTTTTTGATCACCGAGGTCATCACGCCCGGCTGGTAGCCCTTCACGATCTCCTTGTCCGGGTCGACGATCGAGTCGATCAGGTACTGGTCGTCCGCGGTCACCGTCTGGCCGTTGGTGAGCGTGACCTTGCTTCCGAACAGGCCCTTGAAGGTAGGCCCGGTCGACTTCGACCCGTCGATCGAGTGGCAGCCCTGGCAGCCGAGCGACGCGTAGAGGCCTTGCCCGCCGGTGCCGGTCACGATGCCCGGACAGGCGGCCTTGTCCTCCGGGTCCTTCGGGTTAGCCGCGGCGCAGCGCGCGACGTAGGCCGCCACGTCCTTCGCGTCCTGTCCTTCGACGAGGTTCGCGGGCATGCCGCTCCCTGTCGTCGGATAGCGGATCTGGTCGCGAACCACGTTCTCGATCGTGCTCATCCTGAAGCCCTCGGCCTTCGACTCCGCGAACGCGTCGTCGAGGTTCGGGCCAACGGTCCCGCGGGAGCCTGCGTCCTTGAGCGTGTGACAGCTCCCACAGCGTGCTTCCGCGACGAAGAGCTTCTTGCCTCGGTTCGCATCGCCGCCGTGCGTCGCACCGCCGGTGCCGCAGCCCGAAACGACCGCGACGATCAGTGTTGCGAAGAAGGCACCCCGGGTTGCCCGCAAGCTACGACTGGGCGGAGGCGCCGGTCTTCGCCAGAGCCTCGTCGCGAGTGGGATAGATCGTGAACACGCGGTCGAGACCCGTGATCTCGAAGAT
>JBKOVQ010000176.1:0-2895 GCA_046723985.1 Actinomycetota bacterium
GGCGGGACGCCCTGCTGCGCGAACCAGGCGGCGAGCTGCGGCACCCACGCGTCGCTGCCCCACACCTTCTCGCACTGGTAGTGGTCGATCGTCCCCTGGAGCACAGGCGCCCCCGTCACCTCGACGGCATCGGCGCTGCCCCCGACGTGGTCCGGGTGGAAGTGAGTGACCAGGATCGCCGTCACGGGCCGGTCGAGCTGTGGCGTAAGCGCCGCCCAGTTCTCGACCATCTCCGGGAGGCCGAGTCCCGTATCGACGAGCAGGTAGCCGTCGTCGACCGGCACGAGGTAGCCGTGGACGTGACCGGGCTTCATCGGCATCGGGTACGTGAGCCGCACCACACCGGCCGCCACCTCTATCGGAGCGAACGTATGTTCTATCATGTCGGAATGCGCGTCGAGTATCGCGAAGAGCCGTGCCGGAGCGCGCTGAACCGGGTGAAGGGAATGCCGTTCGGCTGGTCCCTGAACCCGTACATGGGCTGTGCCCACCGCTGCACGTTCTGCTACGTCCGGGCGTTCGAGCTGCGGGCCGACCGGCCGTCGGACGACCGCTACGGGCGCTCGATCCGGGTCAAGACGAACGTCGCAGAGGTGCTGCGCGCGGAGCTGGCACGCGCCTCCTGGAACGGCGAGACGATCGCAATCGGTGCCGCCACCGACCCCTATCAGCCGGCCGAGGGCCGCTACAAGCTCACCCGCGGCTGCTTGGAGGCGCTTCGGGACGCGTCGAACCCGTTCAGCCTGATCACGCGCAGCCCGATGATCGTCCGCGACCTCGACATCCTCGTCGAGGCGGCCTCCCGCACAGACGTCGGCATCGTCTTCTCGGTGCCGACGCTCGACGAGGACGTATGGCGTCGGACCGAGCCGGGTACGCCTCCGCCGCACAGGCGGCTCGAGGCGGTGACCCGGCTGGTCGACGCGGGCGTGAAGGCCGGCGTCGGGATGGCGCCGATCCTGCCCGGCATCTCCGATTCGCCGGAGCAGCTCGAGCGGGTCGTCCGGGCAGCGCGTGAGGCGGGAGCGATCGGGATCTGGGCGAACGTGCTCTACCTGAAGCCAGGCACCCGCGGGCACTTCCTCGACGCGCTCGCCCGCGACTGGCCTGAGCAGCTCGACCGCTACGAGCGCCTGTACGCGTCGCGCGCCTACCTCCCGAAGGCCGAGTCGAACCCGGTCCGCCGGGCAGTGGCCGAGCTGCGGCGCCAGTACGGCATCGCCGACCGCCGCCCGGCCCGGCTCGAGCCCGCGGCACCTGCGGAGCAGCTCGCCCTTGCGCTGTGACCGCCTGCGCCGCTCTATGATCCGGCGCATGCCGGCGGAGATCACCTGTCTGATCGTCGACGACCACGAAGTCGTGCGTGAGGGACTGCGCCTCTCGCTCTCGCGCGCGCCGCACATCCGCGTCGTCGGCGAGGCCGCCGACGGCGAGCAGGCGGTCTCGCTTGTCGAACGGCGCAAGCCCAAGGTCGTGATCATGGACGTGCGCATGCCGGGCATGGATGGCCTCGAGGCGACGAAGCAGATCGTCGAGCAGTCGCCCGAGACCGCAGTCCTCATCTTCACCGCGTTCAGCGAGCGTTCACTGCTCGCGCGCGGGATGGAGTCGGGCGCGAAGGGATACATCCTCAAGGAGGCGCCGCACGAGACGCTGCTGCGGGCGATCGACAAGCTCGCCGCCGGCGAGAGCTACATCGATCCCGAGCTGATGCCCGCATTCCTGAGCGGCAAGGAAGGCACCGACATGCTCACCGCCCGCGAGCGGGAGATCCTCCAGCTGCTCGCCGACGGGATGTCGAACGCGGACGTGGCGGCGAAGCTCTTCATCAGCCAGGAGACGGTGAAGAGCCACGTGCGCCACATCCTCACGAAGCTCGAGGCCGACACGCGCACGCAAGCGGTCGCGATCGCGCTGCGCGATTCGATCATTGACTGACCCTCCCTTCGAGCGGCGACAGGGGGAGCGCCGCAAGGAGGAGCGGGAGCGCATCCGCCAGTTCGAGCAGCGGATCGCCGCAGAGCAGGACGAGCGCCGCCGTCTCGCGCTCGAGCTCCACGACGGGGCCGTTCAGTCGCTCGCCGGCATCGCTCTGATGCTCGACGCGGTCGACCACGCGATCGCCGAAGGGCACAACGACGAGGCGCGGCGCGTGCTCGCGACCGCACTCGAACAGCACCGGGCGACGATCCACTCGCTGCGCGACCTCTCGTTCAACATCGAGCCCGTCACACTCCGCGACCAGGGCTTCGAGCCGGCCGTGCGCGAGCTGGCCGACCGCACCGGGCTCCACCGCGAGGTCCAGGTGGACGTCGACGTTGCTCCCGCCCAGCAGCTGGCCGAGCGGGCCCAGGTGACCTTCTACCAGCTCATCCGGGTCGCCCTGGATCAGGCAGTCGGCCGGAACCCGACTCGGATCTCGATCGCGGTCGCGGACGTGGAGGACGGCGGGGCGATGTTGACGGTCGTCGACGACGGCCGTCTGGAACGGCGGGACACCGCGGAGGCATTCCAGGAACGCGCGCAGGCCCTGAGCGGGAAGGTGACCGTCGAGCGGGGCGAGGCAGGAACCGCCGTCACGGTCGTGCTGCCCGAGTACGCGGCCCGAAGCTAGGATCGTCGCCGGCATGGCGTATCTCCTCTTCGTGTGGAAGCCGAGCGGATACGAACTGCACGAGAGGGACGGCGAAGCGCCGGCGGTCGGGGACGAGGTCGAAGAGGACGAGGTACGGATGACCGTTACGAAGGTCGGCCCGTCACCGCTTCCGAGCGACGACCGTCGCTGCGCCTACGTCCAGCCTGTTTAGCTAGATCGCTTCGCAGGCCGGGCAAAGCCCGGCCGCTCGCTCGCGCTCCCCGCGGGCAACGGCCAGGGCCAGGAGGTGCCTGGTCGAG
>JBKOVQ010000028.1:0-14914 GCA_046723985.1 Actinomycetota bacterium
ACGGCGCCGTGCTCGGCGAGAGTGGCCGCCGGTACGCCGAGCTCGGCCTCCTTCACGGCGTTCGCATACGCCACGACAGCGCCGGAGAAGACAGCACTGGATCCCGGAACGGACGTCAGTCTCGCGGCCACGAGCCCGCCGGTGCATGACTCCGCCGTCCCGAGCAACCAGCCGCGCGCGCGACACAGATCGAGCACCAGCGCCTCGACCGGACGTTCCTCGCGGGCGAACAGATACCGGGCCAGCGGCTCGGCGAGCGCGCGGTCGAGCGCCTCGGCCCGCTCCTCGGAGCCGGGCTCGACGAGCAGGTCGACGTGGATCTCGAACTCGCGCGCGCAGATCGTCGCCTCCACCCCGTCTCCGTCGCCGCCGGCGTCGGCCAGCGCCTTCGCGACCGCGGACTCGCTGGCGCCGTAGAACCGGAGGACGCGACGCCCAGGCGGCCGCGCCCGCTCCAGCACGCGGCGGACGGCGGCCGTCTCGAGCGCGCGCGGCCAGAGCCGGCGGAGCTCAGCGGGCGGTCCCGGCAGCACGACCACCGCCCCGCCTGCGCTCTCCAGCACCATCCCGGGTGCCGTCCCCGCCAGGCCGAGGGAGACTGCTCCGACCGGCAGCGTCGCCTGCTTGCGCACGCCCGGCTCGAAGTCCGCGTACGGCCGCCGCAGCCGGTCGGCGATCGCCCGCGAGATGCCGCCGATCTCCTCGTGCAGCGCCTCGTCGAGCACGAGGTCCCGCCCTGCCGCTTTCGCGACCAGCTCGACAGTGCGGTCGTCGTGCGTCGGGCCGAGACCGCCTGAGACGAGGCAGAGATCGGCGGCCATGCCCTCGGTGAAGGCGGCCTCCAGCTCGTCCGGCCGGTCGCCGACGATCGTGATCCGGGCCGGCTCCAGCCCGAGCTCGAGCGCCTGCGCGGCCAGGAACGGCCCGTTCAGGTCCGTGCGCTCGCCCCGGACCAGCTCGCTGCCCGTGACGACGATCGCGGCGCGCGGCCGCTTCGGGCTAGGTACCTGGTCCGGCAGGGACGATGTCACCTGATGTGACGATCAGGCTGCGGGGCTTGGAGCCACCGACCACGACGCCGCGGCCGTTCAGGCGCATCTGGACGCTCTCGGGCGAGCCGATGTAGACCCAGAGGCGCTTGCCGGTGCCGAAGCGCTGGCGGCTGCCCGCGGTCAACGTCCCGTTCCAGACCTGGCGGCCGCTCTCGGACCCCGACCGGACGATCAACAGCGTGTTCCCGCCCACGGCGCGGACCAAGAGGCCGGTCGAGCGCTTCGCCGGCGTCTGGGCGGCCGGCGCACTCAGCGGCAGGTTTTGATGTGAGCTGCCGCCGAAGCGCCACGCCGCGATCACGAGCGCGGTCACGAGCGCGATTCCGAGGAGCGTCAGCCAGACGAGCTTCGCCTCGAGCCGGCGCCGCCTGCGGACGTGCGGGCGCCGGACGTTCGCCGAGCTCCGCACGCGCCGTTCGAGCACCTCGTCGCCCGACCCGTAGCGGACGTTGTACTCGTCCACGTACAACTGCCCATCGAGCCCGAGGTAGTCGGCGTACGTGCGCAGGAACCCCTTGACGTACGTCGCCGAGGGGAGCGTCTCGAACGCTTCGTCCTCGAGCGCCCGGAGGTACTTGGCGCGGATCTTCGTCCCCTGCTCGAGCTCCGGGAAGTCGAGGCCCTTGCGCGTGCGCGCCTCGCGGAGGCTGTTCCCGATCTCGAACATGTCGGACGATTGTAGGCGCTGTCGCGGCCGTCTGTTCTACTCGGCGAATAGGGATAAGAGCCCCCAGAACCCGAGCGCGAGCGCGGCCGTCCCGGCGACGAGCAGGCCGATGATCCCGAGGATCCGACCGGCAGCAGCCGCCCCGCCCCCGCCCGCGCGGCCGAGCGTGATCTGGATGCGGTCCCGGGCGCGCCGGGCGAGGACGATCGCCGCCCAGCCGAGCAGCGCCGCGACCGCGACCGACCCGGACGAGTCGACCAGCGTCACCCGCTCGGACTCGCGGGCGAGGATCGTCCCCGCCGGGATGGCGGCGATCGACGCGATGCCGCAGACCAGCGACCACCAGGCGCGCGGATTCCCGCGCGTGGCACTACTGCTTGATGTACGGACGTCCAACCGATGCGGGCGGGATCGACCTGCCGATCACGCCGACGACTGCGATCAACGTGATCACGTACGGAACCGACTGGACGAGCACGTTGTACTCGTAGCCGTAGCCCTGCACGCGCGTGGCGAGGCCGCCGAAGAAGCCGAAGAGGAGCGCGAAGGCAAAGGCGCCGCCCGGCCGCCAGTTCCCTGCGATCAGCGCTGCGAGCCCGATGAAACCCCGGCCCGCGGTCATGTTCTCGGTGAACGAGTGGACGTAGCCGATCGCCAGGTAGGCGCCGCCGAGCGAGGCGATGATCCCGGAGAGGATCACCGCGCCGTAGCGCGTTCTGTAGACGTCGATCCCGACCGTGTCTGCGGCACGCGGGTGCTCGCCGACCGACCGGAGCCGCAGTCCGATCGACGTCCGGAACATCAGGAAGTACGCCAGCACGATCACCGCGAACAGGACCCAGATCATCAGGTTGAGGTGGCCGAAGGCCTCGTACCAGAAGCTGTTGTGCCCCGGGCTCTTCGGCGGGATGTGGTTCAGGAAGTCGAGCTTCACGTCCGGGATGTAGGGGATGCCGGTACCGGGCGTTCCGTTCAGCCCGTAGATCTCGATGAAGAAGTAGCCGGTGACGCCGACCGCGAGGAAGTTGATCGCGGTGCCGCCGACGATCTGGTCGGAGCGCATGTGGATCGAGAAGAACGCGTGGATCAGCCCCAGCACCGCGCCGGAGATTGCGGCCGTGACCAGCCCGAGCTCCCAGGAGTTGAGCTTGTCGGCGCCGAGGATGCCGAAGAAGCAGCCGGAGAGCATCATCCCCTCGAGGCCGATGTTCACGACCCCGCTCCGCTCCGCGAACATGCCGCCGATCGCCGCGAACGCGAGCGGCGTGGCGAAGATGAACATGTTGTAGACGAGTGCGCCCCAGTCCACGACGCCTGGCCCGGAGGTCGTCGTGTAGGCGCCGTCGAGATGCGCGATGCTCGACAGGGTCGCGCCGTAGGCGAGGAGCGCGCAGATGCCGGCCAGGGCGACGGCGCCCCAGCCCAGCTTCCGCTCGCCGCGGGCCGCTGCCCACGCTCCGCCCAGCGCTGCGATCGCCTCGAGCACGAACGGGACGACCGCCGATCGGAGCGCGACCGGCGGGAGCGCAAGCCACAGGCCGAAGGCCGCGAGACCGACGGACGCCCAGCCGACGTACTTCGCGGTCGCCTCCGACCGGACCGCGGCCTGCACAGCGGGCGACAGGGCGCTCACTGGGCGACCGCTCCTGGCTGCGGCGCCGGAGCCTGAGCCGGCGCGCGGCGGATCTTCCTCCGCAGCCGCCAGATCCAGAGGAAGAACAGGTCTGCCCCGATGAAGAGTAGAACCAGCCCCTGGATGATCAGCGTCAGGTTCCCGGCCAGCTCCGGCTTGATCACGTCCTGGATCGCCGGGTTCCTCGTGGACGTGCCTTGGAGCAGGGCGCCGAAGAGCAGCGCCGCGAGCGGGACACCGATCGGCGAGTTACGGCCGAGCAGCGCGACGGCGATCCCGATGAACCCGATCTGGGAGACCTGGATGTCCAGAACCCCGAGCCGGAACTGCCAGCCGAGGATGTCCAGCGCCCCGGCGAGCCCGGCGAACGTGCCGGAGATCGCCATCGCCAGCACGTAGCTGCGCTTGACGTTCACCCCTCCGTACCGGGCGGCCTCAGGATTGAAGCCGGTCGCACGCACCTCGTAACCGAGGGTCGTCCGGCTGAGGAGCAGCCAGTAGACGAGCGGCGCCCCGAGCGCGATGAAGAAGCCGATGTGCAGCCCCTGGAGCACCGGATCGCCCCAGAAGACGGGCAGGTGCGCCTTCTCGGCGATGTCGTTCGACACCGGCACCGACTTGTCGGTCGAGTTCTGGAGCTGGCCGCCCTGGCCGACGAGGGCCTGGGTCACCCAGATCGCGATCCAGTTCAGCATGATCGTCGAGATCACCTCGTGCACCCCGACGGTCGCCTTCAGGAACCCCGCGATCGCGGCCCAGACCGCTCCCGCCAGTGCGGCGAGCACGATGGCGAGGAAGATGTGCAGGCCCGAGGCCATGTTCGCCCAGGACGAGCCGATCCACACGCTGACGAAGGCGCCGACGATGTACTGCCCCTGGCCGCCGATGTTGAAGAGGCCGCACTTGAACGCGAAGGACACTGCGAATCCGGTCAGGATCAGCCCGGTGGTGAGGAGCAGCGTCTGCTGGAGGTTGAAGGCGGCCTCCGTGCGGTCCGCCCCCATCACCCACGGGAAGAACCAGTTCAGGCCCGTACCGTTGAAGATGCCCCTGAATGCCTGGAACGGGTTGTGGCCCGTGATTGCGATGACGATCATCGCCACCGCGAACGCGAAGACGGTGGTGACGACCGGCATGACGATCCCGCCGGCCCGCTGGAGGACAGCCATCCGCGCCGCGACGCTCGGCGCGTAGTCGCCCCCGTGCACGGCGTCCGGCGCCTCGAGCAGCTGCTCTTCCTGCGCTTCGAGCCGCCGCTCGTCGCGCGGATCCAGCGGACCTTCGCTCACGCGGCGGCAGGCTCCTTGCGGACCCCGCCCGTCATCGCGATCCCAAGCTCCTCCTCGCTCACGTCGGGACCGTACTCGCCGACGATCTCGCCCTCGAAGATCACGAGGATCCGGTCGGAGAGGGAGAGCACCTCGTCCAGCTCGAGCGAGACCAGCAACACCCCGCGGCCCGTGTCGCGCTCGGCGACGAGGCGCCGGTGGACGTACTCGATCGCGCCGACGTCCAGCCCGCGCGTCGGCTGCGCGGCGATCAGCACCTTCGGGTTCCGGGCGACCTCGCGAGCGACGACGACCTTTTGCTGGTTGCCGCCGGAGAGCGCCCCGGCCGGCGTCTTCGCCCCGCCGCCCCGGACGTCGAAGTCCTTGATCAGCTGCGCCGCCCGGGCGATCAGGCGCTGCGGGTACAGCCAGCCCCACTTCGCGGCCGGCTCGTCGTTGTAGTCGTGCAGCGCGATGTTCTCGGCGATCGAGAACTCGAGCACGAGTCCCCGGCGCTGGCGGTCCTCCGGGATGTGCCCGAGCCCGAGGTCGAGCATCTCCCGGGCAGTGGCGTGGTGCTCGGCCGCCTTCCCGGCAACCGTGATCCGACCCCTGGCCGGCGGCAGCAGGCCCGTCAGCGCGTCGATCAGCTCGGTCTGGCCGTTCCCGTCCACGCCGGCGATCCCGACGATCTCGTTCGCTCGGACCTCGAAGGAGATGCCGCGAACCTTCTCGAGCCCGCGCGCGTCGAAGACCTGGAGGTCCTGGACGGACAGGAGGACGTCGCCGGGAATGGCCGGCGGCTTGTCCACGCGAAGCAGCACCTCGCGCCCGACCATCATCCGCGCCAGGCCCTCCTCGGTCGCGCCCTCCTTCGGGACGGTGTCGATCTTCTTGCCCCGCCGCAGGACGGTGATCCGGTCAGCGACCTCGAGCGCCTCGTGGAGCTTGTGGCTGATGAAGATGATCGACTTCCCCTGTGCCTTCAGCTCGGCGATGATCGCGAACAGCTCCCTCGCCTCCTGCGGGGTCAGGACGGCGGTCGGCTCGTCGAGCACGAGAATCTCGGCGCCTCGGTAGAGCGCCTTCAGGATCTCGACCCGCTGCTGCTGGGCGACCGTGATGTTCTGGATGCGGGCGTCGGGGTCGACGGCGAGCCCGTAGCGGTCGGAGAGCTCCCGAACCCGCGCTTTCGCCTCGGCGAAGTCGAGCATCACGCCCGCGTACGTTGGCTCCTCGGCGAGGACGATGTTCTCGGCCACCGTCATCACCGGGATCAGCATGAAGTGCTGGTGCACCATCCCGATCCCGCTCTCGATCGCCTCTTTCGGCGACGAGAACGAGGTCTGCTTCCCATTCAGCAGGATCTCGCCCGAATCCGGGTGGTAGAGCCCGTAGAGGATGTTCATCAGCGTCGACTTGCCGGCCCCGTTCTCGCCCAGCAGGGCGTGGACGTCCCCGCCGAGGACGTCGAGGTCGACGTGGTCGTTGGCGAGGACGCCGGGGAACTGCTTCGTCATTCCGCGGAGTTCGAGAACTGGAGGCTCAGTCACGACGCGGCGATCTTACGCGGAAGGCGGGCCTTGCGGCCCGCCTTCCGCGCGACGTACAGGCCTCCGTCTAGATAGACGTCGGGACCTTGATCTTCCCGGCGATGATCTGCTCCTGGAGAGCTTTGATCCGCGCCTTGTAGGCAGCGGGCACCTTCGGGCTGATCTTGCCGACCGCGACGCCGCCGTTCTTCAGGTCGAAGACGAAGTCGTGGCCGGGCACGAGAGTGCCGTCCTTGACCGCCTGGACGAAGCGGAACACGCCGAGGTCGACGCGCTTGACCGCGCTCGTCAGGATGTGCGGGCCGAGGTACGACTGGTCGACGTCGACGCCGTCACCCCAGACCCCGGCCTCCTTCGCCGCCGCGAGGGCGCCGAAGCCGCACGGCCCGGCGACTGCGAAGACGACCTTCGAGCCGGCCTGGATCTGGTTCGAAGCCACCGCCTTGCACTTGTCCTGGGCGATGAAGTCCTGCGAGTAGCCGACGAGGACCTTCGTGCCCGGGACGCACTTCGCGGCCCCGGCCTTGTAGCCGGCGATGAAGGAGTCGACCGGCGGGATCTTGACGCCGCCCGTCGCGCTGATCGTGTTCCCGCCGCCCCTCTTCGCCATCAGGGCCGACAGGCAACCGACGAGGTAGCTCTGCTGCTCGGACTTGAAGGTGATGCCCGTGATGTTCTTCACGAGCAGCTTGCCCTTCTTGTCGGAGAACGGCGCCGCCTCAACCGGGTAGTCCGTAATCGCGAACTGGGTGTTTGGGAACTTGTTCGCCACCGTCGCTTCGGCGTTCGCGAGCAGGAAGCCTGCCGCCACGACCGCGTCGTAGCCCTGGCGGGCAACCGACGCGAGGTTCGGGATGTAGTCGTTCGCCGAGTGCGACTCGATCGCGCGGATCTGCACGCCGAGCTTGCTCTGGGCCATCTTCAGCCCGGTGAGCTGGTTCTGGTTGAAGCCCTTGTCGTTGAAGCGGCCGACGTCGCTGATGAGCGCCGCCTTGAACGTCACCTTGGACGCCGCGCCGCCGGTCCCTGCCAGCAATGCGACGGCAAGGATGATCGCCGGCACGACGAGCGCAACCGGCAAGAAGCGTTTCTTGTTCACCCAACTCCTCCCTCGATGCATGTGTTCACCACAGTCCCCCCAGGTGGGGACGCCTGATCCTACTCCCTCAGAACCTGGGGTCAACACGTTAGACGTACCGGTTTCCAGTTGGATAGTCCGCTACGCGGCTGCGTCCGCGAGCTTCTCCTCCGCCGCCTCCTGGGCCCCGCGCCAGTTTCCGTCCCGGATGGACTCGAGATGGCGAATCCAGCTCGGTGTCGCGACCGGCGGCACCTGGTCCGGCGGCCGTTCGTGCCGCAGCTCCCACAGGGCCTCGAGGGCGCGGACGGCTGCTTTCAGGGCATCGGCGATCGGCTTTCTTGGCTCCACGAGCGCGCGGTCGAGGGTGTCGGCGGCTCTGGCGGAGGCGAGCTCCAGCGCCTGCTCGCCGAGCTCCCGTGTCGCTGCGCCGCGGGGGTCTTCGCCGATCACGCCCTGAAGGTCGCCCTCGACGTCGAGATGGACCAGGTCGGGCCGGTCGGGCATCAGGAGGGCGGTCTCGAACACGCCGGCGTGGTCACCGGTCGCGCCCAAGTCGGTCAGGAGCTCGTAGTCGGCGAGCGGCACGACGGTCGCGCCTGCGCAGGCGACGGCGGCGCGGCGCACGGCGAGCGAGTTCTCCAGGCCGTAGTGGCCGTTGAGCAGGCAGATCGCTCGGAAGCCCATCCCGGCGAAGGCATCGAGGACGGCCGAGAGGACGGGCTCTGTCACCGAGGCGGACAACCTCAGCGTGTACGGCTGCGGGACGCCTCCGGCAGCCCACCACGCAGGTGGGGCCAGCACCGCCCCGGCCCGCTCGGCTGTGCGTTCGGCCAGGGCGTGTGCCTTGAGCAGGTCGAGGCCGAGCGGCAGGTGCAGGCCATGCCACTCGATCGTCCCGAGCCCGAGGACCAGCGAGGCCTTCGCTTCGAGGCGCGCTTCCAGAGCGGCCGGGTCGAGCTCCTCCAGCCGGTGGATCACTCGAAGCTCACGACCGTCCGGACGCCTCCGTCCGCGGCCTGGTCGAACGCGTCCTCGAGCTCGTCCAGGCTGATCCGGCGGGCGATCAGGTCGCCGAGCGGGATCGTGCCCTCCGCGGCCCACTCGAGCAGCCGCGGGAGGTGCTCCGCCGGCCTGGCCGACCCGTAGATGCAGCCGGTCATCCGCTGCTGCTTCGAGAGGAACGCGCGCGGGTGGAACGACATGGTCGCCTCGCGGGCAGCGGCTCCAACCAGCACGAGCTCCCCGCCGGGTGCGAGCGCCCGGATCGCTTCCTCCATCACGTCCGGTTCGCCCACGACCTCGAAAGCGTGGTCGACCGGATCGACCGGTTCGGACGGGTCAAACGCCCCGGTTGCGCCGCGGGTGAGGGCAAGCTCGCGGCGGGTGGGATCGGGATCGATCGCGACGATCCGTGTTGCGCCGGCCAGCCGAGCTCCCACGACGATGTTGAGCCCGACACCGCCGGCGCCGAAGACGGCCACCGAGTCACCCTCTCCGATCGCCGCGGTCCAGAGTGCTGCGCCGACGCCTGTGACGACCGCGCAGCCGACGAGCGCCGCCTGCTCCAGGGGGAGGTCGGCTCGGATCGGAATTGCCCCGGCCGCGGGCAGGACGATGTAGTTGCAGAAGCAGCCGGCGTTGAGCATCGCGCCGATCGGTTCGTCGCCACGGAACGTCCGTGTCCTCTCGAGTCCGACGACCGCCTCGCACAGGTGCGGCTGGTCGCGGGCACACCGGCGGCAGATCCCGCACGGCACCTTCCAGCAGACCAGGACAGGATCGCCGGGTTCGAGGCCCTCGACGCCCTCGCCGACGGACTCCACCTCCCCTGCGCCCTCGTGGCCGAGAAGAATCGGGGTGAAACGGGCGTCACGAACCTGCGAGACGTCGGTGTGCCAGAGACCCGCGGCGCGCATCCGCACGCGCACCTCACCCGGCTCCGGCGGATGGACGGTCAGGTTCTGCAGTCGCGGCCGCGCTCCGAGCGCGTCGAGCACGAGCCCGCGCGCCTCCAGAACGTCGCTCACTGTGGACAAGAAGTCACGGTTTCGTCACACATCTGGTGCCAGGCATTGGTTGTGGATTGTGGAGAGATCGGAACCGTTTCGGTACACGTTCGGGGCCAGGCACTAGCTGTGGACAACTGCCTCGTTCGCGGCTGCCACCAGGGCGTCGGCGCAGGCGCGGATGCGATCGAGTTCCTCGGGCGTCGCACGGGCGACCCGCTCCTCCACGAGCCGCTCGCAGCGCTCGAGCACCGCGGGCCACGACTCCGGGTTCTCTCCACGCGCCTCCAGCAACCGCCGCAGCCACCGGCGCCCGTACTCGGCGTGGAGCGTCTCGTCGGCCCAGTCGAACTCCAGGTCGGTCTCGCTGGTCGCATCGCCCATCTCGTGGAACGCCTGCGCCCGGTCTCGCTTCCGCCCGATGTTCTTCGTCTCGAAGTAGCCGAGCATCCCGAGGCCGTAGAGCGGGTCCTGGCCGGCGCACGCCTCGTAGATGTAGCCGCCGAGCGGGATCTGGGCGGGTTCGAACCCCCAGCGCGCGAGCCGCTCCTTCCCCATCAACATGTGCCTGCTCTCGTCGTAGAGCCAGCGGGCAGCGTCGCTGGTGAAATCCCAGCCCAGCTCGGGTGAGAGGTCGTGGAGGATCCGGCCTGCCGTCTCGACGGCCCAGACCTCGTTCAGGTGGCTAACCGCCGAGCGGAGCTGGAGCGCGACGCCCTCACCGTAGGGGTATGCCGGGTCGAGGACGTCCGGCCAGTAGAAGCTGGACGAGAAGTAGCGCGGGTCGCGCGCCGGGTCGGCGTCCTCGAGCTCGGTGCCATCGAGCCCGGCTAGCTGCCGCTCCTTGTCGCGGAGGGCGGAGTCGACAATCCGAATCGAGGGGCCGTCGGCAAGCTCGTCGGCGGTTTCGAGGTACGACGCGTAGTCCTCCCGGAGTGCCGCGACCAGAGCGCGCAGGTCGTCGGTCGTCGCGACGACGAGCGCCTCGGCCTGCTCGTCCAGGAACCGCGCCGGATACCGGAGCTCGAAGACACGCTCGCGCACCGCGTCGGCCGCGAGCGCCGATTCCCACGCCGTCCGGGCGAGCTCGGCCTTCTGCTCGAGCAGCGCGGCATGTGGAATCCAGCCGCCGCAGGCGAGCACGACCGCCTGCTCGCGGTAGAAGAGCCGGGTCAGCGCCTGCGCCGTGTCGAAACGTACGCGGAGGTCGCGGGTCGGCGGAAGGTAGTTCAAGACACGACCTCGACCATCAGCTCGAAGAAGCCGTCGGTGTCGTAGTCGGTGACGACGGTCGCGTTCGGCTCGCGGTCGATTCGGCCGAGCGTGTCGATCAGATTCCAGCCGCGGGTCAGCTCGCCCGCCGTCTCGACGTCCACCACCGCTTCCTCGGTCGCCAGGACGAGCGAGGGCTCGACGATCGCGGCCGAGACCATCGAGTCCGGGTGAGTCGAGCCGCCGAGGTGGTTGACCTTGTCGTCGAACTCGCGCGCTCTGCGGTTCACGGTGCGGAAGAACTCGGCGAGCGGCGTCCCGAGGGCGGCGATCGTCGCCAGTTTCCGGTCGTCGAAGACGCCGTGCGTCCGCGTCAGCGACCAGGTGAAAAGCGTGAGCGGGAAGCCGGCGTTCAGGACGATCTTGGCCGCCTCGGGGTCGACGTAGAAGTTGTACTCGGCGGCCGGCGTGATGTTGCCCACGCCGCCGCCCATCACGTAGAGGCGCGCGACCTTCTGCGCGATCGAAGGGTCGCGCGTGACCGCGACGGCGAGGTTCGTCAGCGGCGCCTGGGCGAGGACCGTCAGGTCGCCGGGGCTCCCGTTGATCCGCCGGACGAGCTCGTCCACCGCATGCTCGGGCTCGGGGCGCTGTTTCGCGTGCGGGAAGAACGAGTCGCCCATGCCGTCCTGGCCATGGACGTACTCGGCGCCGACCCATTCCGAGACGAGCGGCTCCCGACAGCCGGCGTAGACGGGAACCTCGCCCGCCCGGCCCGCCGTTTCCACGGTGTAGAGCGCGTTCTCGATTTCCTGGTCGAACGCGACGTTGCCGCAGCACACGGTGATCGCCTCGAGGGTCACGGCCGGGTGGCGAAGCGCGATCAGCAGCGAGAAGACGTCGTCGCCTGCCGTGTCGGTGTCCACGATCAGCCGCGTCATACGGCGACCGCGAGCCGCTCCTCGAGCTGCGCGCGCGTCGGCAGGCCGGGGATCACGCCCTCGTGCTCGACCATGTGAGCGCCGGCTGCACAGCCCCAGCGGACCGCGTCGGTGTCCGTCGCCCCCTCCGCGAGTGCGACCGCGAATGCGGCGCAGAAGGCGTCGCCCGCCCCCGTGGTGTCGACCGCATCGGCCGGAAACGCGGGAACCTGGGTGCCGCGGAGGCGGGCTCCCTGCTCGCCGAGCGTGACGACGAGCGTGCCGTCGGCCTCGTCGACGGCGAATGCCTCGCTCTCGTTCGGCGTCAGGTAGTCGGCGGCTGGAGCGATCGGTGACGGCGGCGCAGGCGCCGGGTTGAGCACCGTCCTCACCCCTCTTTGGCGCCCGACCTCGAGTGCGTGGAGTGCGGTAACGACCGGGATCTCGAGTTGCACGAGCAGCACGTCGGCGCTGGCGATCTGCGCCGCGAAGGCGTCGACGTGGGCTGGTGTGAGGGTGCTCAACGCGCCCGGGACGATCACGATCCGGTTGTCGCCGCCCGCCTCGACCAGGATGGCGGCGGTCATCGTCGGCAGGGACGCGCGGACGACCAAGGTCGCGTCCACCCCTTCCTCGGCCCAGAGCTCGACAGCTCCGTCGCCGAAGGCGTCCTCGCCGATCGCTGTCAGCAACGTGACCTCCGCGCCGAGCCGTGCGGCGCCGACTGCCTGGTTCGAGCCTTTGCCGCCGTGGTCGGTGCGGAAGAGCGTGCCGATCAGCGTCTCGCCGCGCTCCGGCGCCCGCTCGATCCCGAACGTGAGCCCGACGCCGTAGCTGCCGACGACCGCGATCCGCGTCACTGCACCATTCTCGCAGCGCCACCGGGCAAAGCCCGGCGGCACGCGAAGGCCGATTCTCGATCTCAGGACGCCAGCGTCTCGGACTCGCCGACGAGCACGCGGCGCGGCTTCGAACCCTCGTACGGCGAGATGATCCCGCGCCGCTCGAGCATGTCGATCAGCCGGCCCGCGCGCGTGTAGCCGACCCGCAGCCGGCGCTGGAGGAGCGAGACCGATGCGGTCTGTGCCTGGACGACGACCTCGATCGCCCGCTCCAACAGCGGATCCTCGTCCGGGTCGAAATCGCCTTCCTCGTCCTCGCCTTCTGGCACCTCGCGCTCCGGCGCCTCGAGCATCGACTCGTCCAGCTCCTGCTCGCGCTGCGCCCGGCACTGCTCGACGACGAGGGCCACTTCCTCTTCACTCACGTACGCGCCCTGGACGCGTTGGAGCCTCGACGTCCCGAGCGGCTTGAACAACATGTCGCCCTGGCCGAGCAGGCTCTCGGCGCCCGCCTGGTCGAGGATCACCCGCGAGTCGGTCTGGCTCGAGACCGCGAATGCGATCCGCGAGGGGACGTTGGCCTTGATCATTCCGGTGATCACGTCCACCGAGGGCCGCTGCGTGGCCAGCACGAGGTGGATTCCGACCGCGCGCGACTTCTGGGCGAGGCGGATGACCGCATCCTCGACTTCCTGCGGCGAGATCATCATCAGGTCGGCGAGCTCGTCGATCACGACGACCAGGTACGGCAGCTGCCGCTCCCCCCGACCGCGCAGGGCGCGGTTCATCTCGGGCAGGCTGCGGGCGCGGACGTGGCTCATCCGCTCGTAACGGCGCTCCATCTCGCCGACCACGTTCAGCAGCGCCGCGGCGGCCTGCTTGGGTGAGGAGACGACCGGCGTCAGCAGGTGCGGGATCGACTCGTAGAAGCCGAGCTCGATCCGCTTCGGGTCGACGAGAATCATGCGCACGTCGTCCGGCGTCGCCCGGAGCAGGATCGAGGTCAGGATCGTGTTGATGCAACCGGACTTGCCCGAGCCGGTCGTGCCGGCGATCAGGAGGTGCGGCATGCGGGCGAGGTCGGTCCAGACCGCGTTGCCCGAGATGTCCTTGCCGAGCCAGACGGAGAGCGGGCTCGACGTCGCCGGCAGCTCGTCGTAGATGTCGCCGAGCGTGACGAGGTTCGGCGAGAGGTTCGGCACCTCCACCCCGACCGCCTGCTTGCCGGGAATCGGCGCAAGGATGCGGATCTCGGTCGTGGCGAGCGCGTAGGACAGGTCGTCCTTGAGCGCGGCCACCTTCGACACCTTCGTGCCCGGCGCGAGCTGGAGCTCGTACCGCGTGACGCGCGGGCCGGAGATCTCGCCGACGACGGTCGCGTCGATGCCGAAGTTCGCGAGCGCCTGTACGAGGAGCCCGGCGACGCGCCCGCTCTGGTCGGCGGCGCCCTTGGCAGCCGCCTTCGAGCGGCGCAGGAGGCCCGGATCGGGGAGCGTGTACACGCTCTCTTCGTCCGTCTCCGTGACGTCGAACAGTGACCGTTGGTCGTCCTCCTCCGGCTCGCCCTCAGACCCCGTTCCCTCGAGGACCAGCAGCGGTGTCGGCGCGACCACGTCGGGGAACGCCTCGACGCCGTCCACCGGGGGCGGCGATGCGGCTGCATTCCGCGGCTGCGGATCGGCGGCGGCCGGCATCGGCTCTGGCTCGGATCGGCGCCGCGCGGCCGGACGCCGCGCCGCGCTCCGAACCGAGTGGGCCGACCCGCGGAGGATCGCGCCCGCCGAGGCGCCGCTGACGAGCAGTGCGCCCGCGAGCAGCAGGAAGACGCCGAGGATGTGCGTCCCGGTCGAGCCGATCGGCCGGCCGAGCACGTCCTCCAGCCCGCGTCCCAGGTGGCCGCCGTGGGCGCTGCCGAGGACGAGCGCGAGACCGATGGCGCAGGCAACCAGCCCGGTCCGGAAGGGCGCGACGCGCGGCAGGTCGCTTCTCGCGACCATCAGGCCGCCGATCACGACACACGCGATGGGAAGAACGTACGCAATCCCACCGACCACGGCGACGAAGCCGTCGCCGATCGCGCGACCGACGTAGCCACCGTTCCAGCCCGCGTACAGCACCGTCGCCATGAAGAGGCCGAACGCGAGCAGTCCGAGCCCGACCAGCTCGGGATGGTGGTGCGCGCGCAGACTGCTCTTGCGGCGCGTGCGCTTCCGGATGCGCGCCGGAGTCTTGGGGCGAAGCTTCGCGGGACGCTTCTTCCGCGCCATGCCCGCGACTTCGACGGCGGGCCCGCTAACCCTTCGTGCCGCCCGAGAGCTCAGACAGCGACACGGCCGCACGTGCCAGCACGGCCGGGTCGCGGAATGTCATCGGGCTGACCAGCGGTCCGATCCGCGGCTCAGACGTCTCGTACGCAAGCCCGGTGAGACAGGACCAGGCCTCGAACCACGGCGCTCCGGGCTCGAGCCACGTGCCGCCGAGGTGGTCGGCCACCCAGATCGTCTCGACGCCCAGTTCCTCCACCTCGTGCCAGCGAGCGACCAGCTCCGGCCACGGCGCGTTCTGCAGCGTGATGACGCCGAGCTTCAACCGAGCGAGGAGAGGCGCTCGACCAGCAGCTCGATGAAGGCGGCGGCGTCGATCTCGACCGCGACGTCGGCGTTCGGCTCCCACCCGACGC
>JBKOVQ010000258.1:0-10167 GCA_046723985.1 Actinomycetota bacterium
GCGCCGCACCGGACCGCGCCGGCCTCCTGTCCTTGATGAAGGGCCGGCCGAGCTGGATGCCGGTCGCGCTCGTGTGTGCGGACGTGACGCGGCTGCTCGAGCTCGTCCCCGAGGCGCGCGGGCATACGGCGCTGCTGCCCGGCCCGTACACGCTGATCCTTCCGAATCCGGCCGGACGGTTTCCCGCGCTCGGCAGCGAGCAGACGATCGGTGTCCGGGTGCCCGTGCTCGGCGGCGTGACGGGCGAAATCCTCGACCTGGTCGGCGCCGTCGCGGCGACGAGCGCGAACCGACACGGCGGTGCAGATCCCCGGCGACTCGAAGACGTGCCCGTGGAGATGCTCGAGGCCTGCGCCGTGGCGGTGAACGGCGGCGAGCTTCCGGGCGTGCCCTCGACCGTGGTCGATCTCACGGGCCCGGAGCCGCGCGTGGTCCGCGTGGGAGCCGTGCCCGCCGGCGCGACGCTCGACCTCCTCCGCCGGGCGGCCGAGTAGGATCGGGAGGCGTGCCCAGGGCCCTCGCCAAACGCCGCCCAGAGGAAGCCGTCCAGGATCTCCGCAGCGCGGGGCTCGCCGACGTCGACCCCGAGATCGCGGAGTTGATCGGGCGCGAGCTCGAGCGCCAGCGCGGGCAGATCGAGCTGATCGCGTCGGAGAACTTCACCTGGCCGAGCGTCCTCGAGGCGGTCTCGAGCGTGCCGACGAACAAGTACGCCGAGGGCTACCCGGGCCGGCGCTACTACGGCGGGTGCGAGGTCGTCGACGAGATCGAGCAGCTCGCGATCGACCGCGCCAAGGAGCTGTTCGGAGCCGACCACGCAAACGTCCAGCCGCACGCCGGCGCCCAGACGAACATGGCGGTCTACTCCGCGGTTCTCGAGCCGGGCGACACGATTCTCTCGCTGCGGCTCGATCACGGCGGCCATCTCACCCACGGGCTGAAGGTGAACTTCTCGGGCAGGCTCTACACGATCGTCCACTACGGGGTCAGCCGCGAGACGATGACCGTCGACTACGACGAGGTGCTCGAGCTCGCGAAGCACCACCGGCCGAGCCTGATCGTCTGCGGCGGCTCCGCGTACCCGCGCACCGTCGAGGCCGACCGTTTCCGCGAGATCGCGGACGAGGTCGGCGCCTACCTCCTCTGCGACATGGCCCACTTCGCCGGACTGGTCGCCGCCGGCCTGCACCCGAACCCGGTTCCGCACTGCGACTTCGTCTCCTCGACGACGCACAAGACGCTCTCGGGGCCGCGGTCGGGGTTCGTCCTCTGCCGCGAGGAGCACGCACAGGCGCTCGACCGCGCCGTCTTCCCCGGGATGCAGGGCGGCCCGATGCAGCACGTCATCGCCGCGAAGGCGACGTGCTTCCGGATCGCAGGGACACCGGCCTTCCGCGAGTACCAGACGCAGATCCGCGCAAACGCCGACGCGCTCGCGGCCGAGCTCCAGGAGGGCGGGCTCGACGTCCTCACGGGCGGCACCGACACGCACCTGATCCAGGTCGACCTGCGCCTCTCGGAGTGGACCGGGAAGGACGCGGAGGAGCGGCTCGCGGACGTGAACATCACCGCGAACCGGAACACGGTGCCGTTCGACGAGCGGCCGCCGACCGTCGCCTCGGGGGTGCGGATGGGAACGCCGGCGTGCACGATGCGCGGATTCGACGAGGACGACTTCCGGGAGGTCGCGCGAATCGCGGTCGGCGCGCTCGGGCCCGACGCAGACGTGGACGCGCTCGCCGAGCGCAGCCTCGCCCTGTGCGAGAAGCGGCCGCTCTACCCCGGCTTCCGCGGCTGGGCGACCTACGGCGCAGTCGGCGTAGGCTCGACGGAGTCGACCAACGAGCGCAGGTGACGGCTTTGCCGGCGCCGGAGCGGGAATCAGCGGAGCGCCGCCTCACGGTCGTCACCCATCCGCTGGTCCAGCACAAGCTCTCGTACCTCCGCGACAAGGACACGCCCACCGTCCACTTCCGGAAGCTCGTCAACGAGCTCACGCTGCTCCTGACCTACGAGGCGACCAAGGACTTCCCCACCGAGCCGGTCGAGATCGAGACGCCGCTCGAGGTGATGGGGGCCCAGCGCATCTCGGGGAAGAAGGTCGCGGTCTGCCCGGTCCTGCGTGCAGGCGTGGGCATGCTGGAAGGGACGCTGTCGCTGATCTCGAGCGCACGGGTCGGCTTCATCGGCATGTACCGCGACGAGGAGACGCTCGAGGCGATCCAGTACTACGTCAAGCTGCCCGACGACCTCGGCGAGCGCGACGCGATCGTGCTCGACCCGATGCTCGCGACCGGCAACTCGAGCGTCGCCGCGGTCTCGCAGGTCAAGGACGCCGGCGCCCGCTCGGTCACGCTCGTCTGCCTGGTCGCCGCCCCTGAAGGGATCGAGAAAGTGCACGCGACCTACCCCGACGTCCACATCGTCTGTGCCGCCGTCGACCGCGGCCTGAACGAGCGTGGCTTCATCGTCCCCGGCCTCGGCGACGCTGGCGATCGGCTATACGGGACGAAATGATCGCCGAGGTCGGGTTGCCGGCGTAGGCTCGACGGAGCCGGCCTATGAGCGGAGGCACCGGCGTAGCCGGTGCCGGGAGCGGGTAACTGTTCTGGGCGACGCGGGCGATCGCCTCTACGGCACGAAGTGGCCGAGAAAGGCACTGCCGCTCGCCGCCGGCCGGAGTACCGTGTAGGCCGCCGTGACGCTGCACGAGCTTGGCGACCACCTCGAGGTGATCTACGGCGCGGCGCTCGCGCTCCTGATCGTGATCCTCCTGACGCCCGCAGTCGCGGGCATGGCCCGTCGGCTCGGTGCGGTCGACGTCCCGGACGAGCGGCGGGTCCACCGAATCCCGATCCCGAGACTCGGCGGGCTCGCCCTGTTCTTCGGGATCATCGTTCCCTCGCTCGCATTCCTCGATCTCAGCCGGCCGGTACGCGGACTGCTACTCGGCGCAACGGTGGCGACGGTAGTGGGCGCGATCGACGACTTCCGTGGCCTGCGCTGGTGGGAGAAGCTCGGCGGCCAGATCATCGCCGCCTCGATCCCCGCCATCTTCGGGATCTGGATCGACCACTTCACCCTACCGCTGATCGGCGTCTACGACCTGCCCGTGTGGGTGGGCGGCCCGCTGACCGTGCTCTGGATCGTCGCGGTGATGAACATGGTCAACTTCCTGGACGGCCTCGACGGGCTCGCCGCCGGGGTCTGCGCGATCGCAGCGCTGACCTTCACGGTGATCGAGCTCTCGCTCGGAAAGCCGACCGCAGCGGCGTTCACGGCGATCGTCTTCGGCGCCACCCTCGGCTTCCTGCGCCACAACTTCTTCCCGGCCCGGATCTTCATGGGCGACTCGGGGGCGATGCTGCTCGGGTTCTCGCTCGCCGCCGTCTCGGTCGAGGGCCTGCTGAAGACGGCCGCCACCGTGGCCCTGTTCTTCCCGTTGCTCGTGCTCGCCGTGCCGATCCTGGACACGGGATTCGTCGTCGCCCGGCGGCTCAAGTACCGGATGCCGATCACCGCGCCCGACAAGGCGCACCTCCACCACCGCTTCGTCAACATCGGCTTCTCGCAGCCGCGGGCGGTCACGTACATCTACTTCTGGGTGGCGACGCTCGCGGCCGCCGCCCTCGGCACGCGCTACATCCCCTTCCGGGAAGACGGCCGCTGGCACCCGTGGCCGACTGTCGGCGCGGTCGCGCTCGGCGTGCTCGCGGTCGCCGCGTCCGTCTACATGGTCTACCTGCTCGAGATCGTCAAGCTCGCAAACCCACGCATCCGCCGCCGGCGGCGGCAGGAGGCGGAGCGGGAGCGCCGCTCCGCCTGAGCTGCGCCGGGCTAGCCGCTCAGCTGGGCCATTCGCATCTGGTTCCCCGAGGGATCGCGGAAGCCCGCGTCGATCCCGTAGGGCTGCTCCGTGGGCTCCTGCTGGAACTCGACGCCGCGACTCTTGAGCTCCTCGTACGTCGCGTGGACGTCGTCCGTGGCGAAGAAGAGCCCCGTCGCGGCGCCCTTGGCCATCAGGGCCTGGATCTGGGTTCGCGTCTCCTCGTCGAAGACGGGTGGGCCGGGCACGGCCATCAACACGATCGCGACGTTGTCCTGGCCGGGAACGCCAACGGTGAGCCAGCGGAAGTTCCCCAGCTCCGGCACGGTCACGTCGTCACGAAGCTCGAGTCCGAGCTTCTCGGTGTAGAAGGCCAAAGCCTCGTCCTGGTCGTGGACCCAAACCTGGACGGTGGTCAGCTGCTTGAGCATGGTGTTCCTCCTCGAGTCGATCAGGGTCGGCGGCGACGTTAGCGGCGGTCGCCGGCGCTGTCTTCTCGAAAACTGCGGGACTGTGGACGGGCGTACGCCTGCTGGATGCAGGTCGGGATCCGGGCGCGGGTGATCGCCGGCGGGTAGGACGCGCGGTAGGCCGTGGGGGAGAGTCCGAACAGTCGGCCGAAGCTCGTCGTGAACGACCCGACGCTGCGGAGCCCAACGGTCAGGCAGATGTCGGCAACCGAGCGGTCGGTCGTGCGGAGGAGTGCGGCGGCGCGCTCGAGCCGGCGGGTGAGTAGGTACTGGTGCGGCGTCTCGCCAAAGGTCCGACGGAACTCGCGGCTGAAGTGGGCAGGCGAGAGGTACGCCGCTCTCGCCATGGTCGGGACGTCGATGGGCTCGCCGTAGCGCGCGTCGGCGAGATCCTTCGCGCGAAGCAGGTGCCGGGTGGAAGGGACGGCTGCCAACGTTCAGTGAGTGTCGCAATCGGGCCGCGCGCGGCGGAACATGACGTATGGACCGAGGTCGGAGACGGATCTCATCGCCCGCCGACCACGGGCGGCGAGCCCTGGCGGATCGGAAACGAGAAGGTCGCCGTACGGGTCGCTCCGCCGGCGGTGACCTTCAACGCTCCCACGAGCCGGCCGCCGCGGACGCGCTTCGGGACGACGCCGGTGCAGGCGGCCGTGCTCGTCGTGTACGCACCGGCCGCACGGACCGCACGCCCGCCGGCAGAGGCGGCGCACGAGACTCGGACCGAGCCTGCGCTCGTCTGCACCGCCGCCGTGATCCGAAATGGCCTTCCGGCCCGCACGGCACTCGCCGTTCTCGGAGCTGCGAGCGAGACCGTGGCCGAGTGCCGGGTGAAACCGCTCAGGGAGCCCAGTTCGCGGCCGCACGCGCAGCTGAACCCGATCGGCTCGACCGACGACACGTATACGTGCCGTCCGTCGGGGCTGGCCGCGACTGCGCTCGCCCTCGACAGCACCTGACCGTGCGCACACGCGTCGCTCCGCTCGACATCGCTCACGCAGCCAGCGGCGCCGGGCAGCCGGTCGATTCGTCCGTCGGGCCGGCGTGTGAACACGAGAACCGCATCCTGGAAGGGCGAGACCGCGTAGAGATCCTCGCCGTCAGGCGTGATCGTGAGGCCGGCAACGCCGTCGAGCGCAGGCGACACGAGCGCGGTGAGCCGCGCGAGCGAGCCGGTGTTCGAGTCGCGTCGCAAGACGGTGACCGAGCCGGGCTGGTAGGAGACCACGTAGACAGCCCGGCCGCCCGGGCCGATCGCGAGGTCGAGGCCGTTCTCGAGCTGGGGGACCGCCCTGCAACCGCCGCTGCCGTCGGCGTTCAGGCATCCCTGGGACCCGGCCGGCTGGATCAGGGCACCGCCGGGCCCGCGGCGAAACGTGGCGATCGAATCCCGGGCCAGCACGTACACGTTCGTGCCGTCAGGGCTCACCGACACCGCGGTCGCTCCGACGAGCCCTCTGCCAGGCCGGCAGCTCTCGACGACCGGAGGGTTGTCGTCGTCGCCTTCGATCTCCTGCTCCGCGATGCACGCCGCGTCGCCCGCGAGTTGCCTGAGCCGACCCGTCCTGGCGTCGCGGGCGAAGGCGGTGACAGCATTGCTCCGTGACGAGGCCACGTAGACGTTCGCTCCGCCCGGAGCGAGTGCGACGTCGGCAGCACCGCGGAGCCCAGGCCCGACGGCACATCCTTCGAACGTCTCTCCGCCGATGCATCCGTCGGAGCCGGACAGCTGCGTGAGGGAGCCGCTCGTCGCGCGCGCGAAGACCGCGACCGAGCCCGAGAAGAAGCCGGTTGCGTAGAGGTAGCGCCCGTCGGCCGACGGCACGACTGCCGAGGCGCCCTCGATGCCCCGTGCCTCGCCGCAGGCGTCCTCGAGGTCGCCGACGCAGCCGGCCGCTCCTTCGGGTTGCGCGATCCGCCCGGTTGTCGCGTCACGGGCGAACACCGCGATCGAGCCCGGGTTGCCGGATACATTCGGCGAGACGCCGGAGCTCGCCACGTACACGGTCCGCCCGTCGGGCGAGACGGTCAGCCCATCGGGGCCGTTCAACGCGCGCGCGTCCGCGCAGATCCCCTCGGTGACGAGCTGACTGACGCACGCGCCTGGGCCGGTGAGCTGGACCAGTTGTCCCGGCTGGGCTGCGGCCCCAAGCCCCGCGGCGGCTGCCCCGACCAAGACGACGGCCAAGTGGTACGGGCCCGCCACGAGCCGCGGCAGTATCGCAGACAACCGGGGATCGTGACGCCTTGCTCCGCAGCTACGCTGTGGTTACAAGCTATCGGGGGATCGGCGTGAACAAGCGACTTTCGCGTGTCACAAACTCGCCTGATATGCTCGCCGCGCAGATGGAGCCTGCGCGCCAGACGTTCGAACCCGCCGGCGCGGGCGCTCTGCTGGTCACGGGAACCGCGGCAGGCATCGGCTGTGGCGCCCTGATCGGCTGGGCGGCCGGATCGGTTGGCTACGGCCTCCTCGCAGGGGCGGCCGTCGGCGTCCCCCTCGGCGTCTACGCCGTCTATCGCCGGTACGGGAAGTCGCTCTGATGCCCTCTGCCCTGTTCACCCCCCGCCCGGAGCCGGGCCACTTGTTGCCTGCGCTGGCCGGGGGCGTCGTGCTCCTGGTTGCGCTGCCGATCTTCCTGGTGGCGGACTGGCCGATCGCCGGCTGGGCGCTCGCGGCCGTCCTGTACGTCGCGATCCACCTCCTCGACTTGATCCTCGTCCGCCTCGGCAACGGGGGAAAGGTCTTCGGCGTTCTCTTCAAGGCGCTCGGCCTGCTCGTCATCCTGGTCGCCGTCGCCGCCTCGGACAAGGAGCTCGCGATTTCCGCGGTGCTCACCTACGCGCTCGCGTACACCTGCGAGTTCGGCCTTTCGCTGGCCGCCTACTACGGGAAGGAGCCGACGAGATGAGGCGCTGGCTGCTACTCGCCGCCACCGTGGCGTTGGCATTCCCCGCCGCTGCCTGGGCGCGCGGCGAGTTCGACCCGACCACCGAGTTCGAACAGCACGAGTGGGTGTCGATCCACCTCGGCGGCCTCGACCTCTCGATCACCAAGGCGGTCGTCTACCTGATGATCGGGACGCTCCTGACGATCCTGATGGGCCTCGGTCTGATGCGCTGGAAGGTGAGCTCCGGCAAGGACGTCGGCCGACGCCAGTCCATCGGCGAGCAGATCTACGAGGTTGCGCAGGTGCAGATCGCGGAGCAGGGCCTGCCGACGAAGGCGATCGGCCGCTGGTTCCCGTACGTCGCCACGCTGATGCTGTTCATCTGGGTCGTGAACATGATCGGGTTCATCCCACTGCCGCTGACGGGGGAGAAGTGGCACGGCGTCCCGACCTGGGGCATCTACGCCGCCACCTCGTCGCTCTCCGTGACGCTCGCGCTCGCCCTCCTGACCTTCGTCTTCACCCACTACGAGGGGATCAGGTGGAACGGCCCGCGCAAGTACTTCAAGAGCTGGATCCCGGAGGCGCCGCGGGCGCTCCTCTTCCTGATCGTCCCGCTCGAGATCCTCGGTCAGTTCATGCGCCTGATCTCGCTGAGCGTCCGCCTCTTCGCGAACATGCTCGCGGGCCACATCCTGATCCTGACGTTCCTCGGCCTGATGTTCATCCTCGAGTCGATCTTCCTGGTCGTGTTCGTCGTGCCGATCGCCTCGGTCTTCTACCTCTTCGAGGTCGTGATCGTGGTCTCGATCCAGGCGTTCATCTTCGCTGCCCTGTCAGCCATCTACATCGGCTCGGCGATCGAGCCGGAACACTAGGAGGTAACCAGCAATGCTCTCTGCGCTCATCGCTGCCACGACCGGCGACGTGACCGACGCCGGGAAGGCGATCGGCCTCGCGCTCGGTGTCGGTCTCGGCGCGCTCGGCGCCGGTGTCGGTATCGGCAACATCTTCGGCTCGATGATCCAGTCGGTCGCCCGCCAGCCCGAGCTCCGCGGCGAGCTCCAGGGCATCCAGTGGCTGGGCTTCGCGCTGACCGAGGCTGTCGTCTTCTACGGCCTGCTCGGCTCGATCCTCGCCTTCGTCCTCGTCTAGGTCGATGCTGCTGCTCGGCGCCAACGCACTGATCAAGGTCACGCCGGGGCTGATGATCTGGACGATCGTCTGCTTCCTGATCGCCCTCTTCGTGCTCAAGCGGTTCGCGTTCGGTCCGATCCAGAAGGCGATCGACGACCGGCGCGAGCGCATCCGCCAGTCCATCGAGGAGGCCGACCGTGCCCGCGAAGAGGCCCGGAACCTGCTCGAGGAGCACCGCAAGCTGATCGGCAAGGCGAAGTCGGACGCCGAGGAGATCCTCGCCGAGGCGCGCAAGCAGTCCGATGCACAGCGCGAGCGCGTCCGCGAGGAGACCGAGGCCGACCGCCAGCGGCGGCTCGAGGAGACGAAGAGGCAGATCGAGGCCGAGACGCAGCGTTCCCTCGAGCAGATCCGCGCCGAGGTCGCCGAGCTGACGCTGGTCGCGACCGCGAAGGTGACCGGCAAGGTGCTCGACCGCGACGACCACCGCAAGCTGATCGAGGACGCGATCGGCGACCTCGACTTCTCGGCGCTCGAGAAGGAGTCGGTCTGAGCGTCGTTCACCGCACGTACGCACGGTCGCTCTACCAGGCCGCGAAGGAGGCCGGCCGCATGGCCCAGGTTCGGCAGGACCTGGGCGACTTCGTCGAGGCGACGAGGCAGGTTCCCGAACTCGACGAGCTCCTCCGCAACCCGCAGCTCGACCGCCGCGCCAAGATCGCCGCGGTCGACGCGGTGGCCGGAGAGGCCGACCCGCTCGTCCTCAACTTCCTCCGCCTGCTGATCGAGAAGGGCCGAGCGGGAGAGGTCGAGCAGGTCGCCGAGGAGTTCGAGCGCCTGGCCGCCGCCGAGGAGGGCGAGCTGTCCGTGGAACTGACCACGGCCTACGAGCTGTCCGACGCGGAAGCGCGCGCGATCATCGGCCAGATCGAGCAGCGCTCCGGGCGGCGGGTGGAGGCGACCCGCGAGGTCGATCCGGCCCTGATCGGGGGCATGGTCCTGCAGGTCGGCTCGCGGCGAGTGGACGCGAGCGTCCGCGGCCGGCTCGAGCAGCTCGGCCGAGAGCTACGAACCCGTGTCTGAACAGAGAAAAGGAGTGCTCGAGTGAAGCTGCGCCCGGAAGAGATCACCGCCCTGCTCAAGGAGCGGATCAAGGACTTCGACGTCGAGACCGACCTGGCGGAGGTCGGCCAGGTCCTCCAGGTCGGCGACGGGATCGCCCGCGTCTACGGACTCGACAGCGCGGTCGCGCTCGAGATGCTCGAGTTGGAGCACGGCGTGACCGGCGTCGCCCTCAACCTCGAGGAGGACAACGTCGGCGCCGCGCTGCTCGGCGAGTGGGAAAAGGTGAAGGAGGGTGAGCCGGTTCGCCGGACCGGCCGCGTCGCCAGCGTTCCCGTCGGCGACGAGCTGATCGGCCGAATCGTCGACCCGCTCGGCAACCCAGTTGAGGGCGGCCCGCCGCTCGCGACCGAGCAGCGCCGCCCGCTCGAGTTCAAGGCCCCCGGGGTGATCCAGCGCCAGCCGGTGAAGGAGCCGCTCCAGACCGGCCTGAAGGCGATCGACTCGATGATCCCGATCGGCCGCGGCCAGCGCGAGCTGATCATCGGCGACCGGACGACCGGCAAGACGGCCATCTGCGTCGACACGATCCTCAACCAGCGCGGCCAGGACGTGATCTGCATCTACGTCGCGATCGGGCAGAAGGCCTCGACGGTCGCCCAGGTGTACGAGCGGCTGAAGGAAGAAGGCGCGATGGACTACACGATCATCGTCAACGCCGCCGCTTCGGAGGCCGCACCGATCAAGTGGATGGCCCCGTACGCGGGTTGTGCGATGGGCG
>JBKOVQ010000168.1:0-4379 GCA_046723985.1 Actinomycetota bacterium
AGATAGCGAATCGGACTCGTCTTCGGTCAACGACGAGTCCGCCGAGCGCATTTCCGGCGGAATCGCGTCGCGTGATCAGCGACGGGGAGAGACGTGGCGCCTCTCGCTGGTGGCATGCCGCGAGGCGTAGGACGCGACCTCCCCGGACAGGTGGGGCCGTAGTACATGGCAAGCTCACGCAGGAGCCCCGCGACGTAGGCGAGCCTCTCCTCCACCGACATCTCCTCGATCGCGTCGGCCGGGAGGGAGAACTCCGGCTCGTCGAAGCCATCTGCCTCGAACGCCGGGCGGAGTCCCTGTCCCTGCGCACCCAGTCGTCGTCGCGGGTCGCTTCGAGGGCACGCCGGAGGCAGATCTCCAGGTCGCGTATTACGTTTGTCCATCCCTCCCCAGGCCATCCGTTCGAGGAGGACGAGAGCTTGGGCTTGTTGGTGTGCGTTGAATTGAGGCATGCTCGTTCCTTGGGTGGCACCACTCGCCATCTCGGGGGAAGAGCCAGGAGCACTCTCAACCCAGCCACGATTTGCCCGCTCATACGGACAATTTCACGATCTGCAATCAACTCGCCGTCCGTGCCGGCCGTAACTAGAATGCCCGCCTTTGGCGGTGCCGGTGAGCTTCGCTCGGCGGCGCTCGCGGCTAATTAGAGTGCGGGGCGTGAAGCTCGGCGCTCTCGTCTGGCCCCAGTACACGGACTGGCAGTCCCTCCGCGACACCGGCGAGCTGGTCGACCGCCTCGGCTACGACTCGCTCTGGACGTGGGATCATCTCTATCCGATCGTCGGCGAGTCCACCGGCCCGATGTTCGAGGGCTATCTGACGCTCGCAAGCTGGGCGGAGCACACCGAGAACGTCCGGCTCGGCCTGATGGTCGGGGCGAACACGTTCCGCAACCCGGCGCTGGTGGTGAAGATGATCACGACGCTCGACCACATGAGTGCCGGCCGGATGAACCTCGGCATCGGCGGCGCCTGGTTCGAGACCGAGCACACGGCGCTCGGGATCGAGTTCGGCTCCGGCTTCGGCGAGCGGCTCGACTGGTTCGACGAAGCGGTCGAGCTGATGCGCGCGATGCTCCCCGGCGGCCCGGCGTCGGCGCGCGGCCGCTTCTACCGGGCGAAGGACGTGCTGAACAACCCGCCGCCCGTCCAGGCGCAGGTGCCGATCATGATCGGTGGCAGCGGCGAGCGAAAGACGCTGCACACGGTCGCGAAGTACGCGGACGGTTGGAACACGGGCGGCGACCCCGAGCGCGTCAAGCACAAGGACTCGGTACTCCGCCGCTGGTGCGAGGAGGTCGGCCGAGACGAATCCGAGATCGAGCGCACCGTGGGCGGCGGAGCGCCGGTCATCCGCGACACGGTCGAGGAGGCGCGGAGGGTGGCCGCCGCCTGGGCCGAGCGCAACCGGCTTTCCGACTGGCGGAGCTCGACCGACCTACAAGGACCCCCCGAGCTGGTCGCGGAGCGCTGGGCGCCGTACCTCGACCTCGGCTTCGACCACGTCTACGTCGACTGCCCGGCGCCCTTCGATCACGAGACGCTCGAGCGGCTTGCAACCGAGGTCAAGCCGATGCTCGAGAGCCGCTGACGCCCTGATCGCGGTTCTTGGCGGGTTGGGCGCGGCGCTCGCATGGGCGGTGACGACGCTGAGCGCGGCGCGCGCCAGCCCGCTGATCGGCTCGTGGTCGACGCTCGCCTGGGTGATGCTGACCGGCCTGGTCGTCGTGGGGCCGATTGCGCTTGCCCAGGGCAAGCCGGAAGGGCTCGACAGCGGCGCCGTCGCGTGGCTCGCAATCGCCGGGCTCGGCAACGTCGGCGGGCTCCTGCTCGTCTACAGCGGCCTCCGGATCGGGAAGGTCGGAGTGGTCGCGCCGATTGCCTCGTCGGAGGGTGCTGTGGCGGCAGTCGTTGCGGTCGCCGCAGGCGAGCAGTTGGGTGCCTGGACTGCCGTTGCCCTCGTCGCGATCGCCGTCGGGATCGTCCTCGCCGCCAGGCCGCCCGCCGAGCAGGAAGAGGCCGGCCGGGACGACCCGCGCGCCGCGGTGTTCGCGCTCGGCGCGGCGATCGCGTTCGGAGCGAGCCTCTACGCCACCGGCCGAGCGAGCCTGGATCTGCCGATCGCCTGGGCCGTCCTGCCTCCGCGCCTGCTCGGGGTGGTGCTGGTGACGGTCCCACTTGCCGTTGCCGGGCGGCTCCGGCTCACGCGTGCGGCCGCGCCGTTCGTGGTTGTGTCCGGTCTCGCCGAGGTTGTCGGTTTCATGTCCTACGCGCTCGGCGCCCGCCACGGGATCGCGGTTGCCGCCGTCCTCGCCTCCCAGTTCGCGGCGCTCGCCGCGATCGGAGCGGCGTTGCTCTTCAAGGAGCGCCTGACCCGACTGGGCGTCGTCGGCGTCGTCGTGATCGCCATCGGCGTCGCGGTCGTCAGCGCGCTCCGCGCCTAGAATGCCCGCCTTTGCGTCGGTGGCGGGCTGTGCCCGGCACCGACTGCGGGCTTAGAAGGTCTCCAGCGACGCCCGTCGGCGGCCTTCGCGCTCGAACCACCACACGAGCGTCAGGGCGATGAGCGCCCACGCGGTGCCGACTGCGACCTCGGTCCAGACCAACCCGGCGACGGAAGCGAGCGTCGCGCCGGCCGCAACCTCCCGCCCGGCGGCGATCCCGTGCGTGAGCGGCAGCAACTTGCCGATCTGCGCGAGCCAGCCCGGGAGGGCGTCGAGCGGAATGTTCACGCCGCACAGCAGCCACATCAGGTAGTAGGCGATGTTGGCCGACATGAACACGTCCCGCGCACGCATACCGATCGAGCCGAGCGTGAGCCCGAAGGCCGTGCACGAAGTGACGCTGACGACGACGATCACGGCCAGCGCCGGCAGGCAGGAGACTGGCGGGTCGAAGTCGAGCAGCAGCCAGCCCATCAGGAAGCCCCACGCGGAGACGAGCACGCCGCTTGCGATCACCGGCACCGCGCGCCCCATGAACACCGCAACCCGGTTGGCCGGCGTCGCCAGCAGCGGTGCGAGCGTCTGGTACTGGCGCTCGTTCGCGATCGTCATCGTCCCGGCGAACACTGCGGACATCGCAGACGCCTGGATCGCGTTCCCGACGACGAAGAACGCGTCGTTCTCCACCTTGCTGTACCGCCCGAGGTAGGCGAAGAACAGGATCTGGAAGATCGGTCCGATCAGCATCGTCGGGATGTACATCGCGGGCCTGATCCAGTTGAAGAGCCCGCGATAGGCGATCACCCCGCCGACGAAGAAGACTCGGAAGAAGGCGCTCGACCGGCTCGCCGCGATCATGTGAGCGAGAGCGTTGCGTGCCGGCGGGCGGCGGTCTCGAAGTGCCGGAGGCAGACGGCTCCGATGGCCAGATAGACGAGTCCGAGACCGATGGTCACGCCGATGTCGGGCCAGGGTGTCCCACCGAGCGCGGCCTCGCGGATCGCCTGAACGCCCCAGGTCGGCGCGAGCAGCCAGGCGATCGGCCCTGCCCATCCGGGCAAGAGCGACAGCGGCACGAGCCTCCCGGTGACGAGGAGCACCGGCCACTCGAACATGTTCGAGAGCGCATTCGCGCTCCGGTAGAGGACGAACGTCGATGCGAATGCGAAGCCAAGGAGCCCGAGCCCCAGGATCGTCGCCGGTACCGCGACCACGAATGCGAGCCAGTGTGCGACGTGGAACGGGATCCCGAAGGCGAGCCGGCCCCAGACGAGCGTGGAGACGAGCGAGTAGATCCCGATCACCGAGGTTGCGAGCGTCAGCGGCGCGATCACGAGGGCGAACGGCGTCGGCGCCGAGACCAGTACCTCCAGCGTCCCCTGCCAGCGTTGCCACTGGATCGCCCCGCCCGAGCCGAACAACGTCGACGACCAGATCCCGTACACGGCGGCGCCGAGCGACACGTAGAGCAGGCTCCCGGACTGGTTGCCCGCCCGGTACATGTAGTAGGCGACCGTCGCGACCAGCAGGGGCATGAAGATCGACGTGAGCAGGAAGAACACGGAGTGGGTGAGGGCCTTGACGTGGAAGCGGAGGCCCACGAAAAACACCCGGAGCCCGGTCACGCGCGCTCCAGCGTCGCGTGGATCCGGCTCTGCCACTCGAGGGTACGGATCGTCGCGTAGCCGACCAGCCCCCAGAGGAAGCCGACCAGCCCCTCGGCCGCGACCAGCCCGCCGACGGTGCCGAACGACTGGCCGTCGGCCAGCCTCCGTGCCGCCTCGATCCCGTGCGTGAGCGGAAGTCCCTGCGCGAGCGTCGACATCCATCCCGGGAGGTCGTCGAGTGCGACGTTGGCGCCGGTGAAGACGAGCAGGATCCCGAAGACGATGTTCGAGAGCGTCGCCGTGTCTCGGGCGAGGAGTCCGACCGCGGC
>JBKOVQ010000207.1:0-14050 GCA_046723985.1 Actinomycetota bacterium
GGCGACTTCTACGCGGGGCTCCTGCGCTGGCGGCCGGAGCTGATCCAGGTCGCGTCCGGCTCCTATCTCGCGCTGGAGCTGGGCGGCGGCCTGGGTGGAGGGATCGTCGAGTGCGGGACAGGGCGTCCCCTCTGGCTGCCCTACGTCGAGGTGGAACAGGTCGTGGAGGTCACCGAGCGGGCGCGTCGGCTCGGCGCGAAGGTGTTGCTGGAGCCACGGGCGGGACCGGCGGGATTGCGTAGTGTGATCTCGAGCCCCGAAGGCGGAGAGGTCGCCTTCTGGCAGCGAAAACGATGACGAGTCAGCCTGAGCGCAGGATGTCGGACGAGCGCGAGCTGCTCGAGGCCGCGCGTCGGGGTGACGAGGACGCGTTCGGCCGCCTCGTCGGCCCGTACCGCGCCGAGCTTCTCGCGCACTGCTACCGGATGCTCGGCTCGATCGCGGACGCCGAGGACGCGCTCCAGGAAGCGCTACTGCGCACCTGGCGCGGGCTGCCGCGCTTCGAGGGTCGAAGCTCGCTTCGCTCCTGGCTGTACACGATCGCCACCAACGCCTGCCTCAGGGCGATCGAGCGCCGGCCGAAGCGCGTTCTGCCGATCGACTATGCGCCTGCGGCCGACCCGCACGACGGTCCCGCGGCGCCCGTGACCGAGTCGGTCTGGCTCGAGCCCTTCCCGGACACGAAGCTCGGCCTCGAGGGTGGCCTGCTCGGACCCGACGCCCGGTACGAGCAGCGCGAGGGCATCGAGCTCGCCTTCATCGCGGCACTGCAGCACCTGCCGCCGAGGCAGCGGGCCGTGCTGATCCTCCGGGACGTGCTCGGGTTCTCGGCACGCGAGACCGCCGAGGCGCTCGAGACGACGCCGGTCTCGATCGACAGCGCCCTGCAGCGTGCCCACAAGACCGTCGAGGCGCGGATGCCGAAGCAGAGTCAGCAAGCGACCGTGCGCTCGCTCGGCGACTCGGCGTTGCGCGAGGTCGTCGACCGCTTCGTCACCGCCTGGGAACGCAACGACGTCGATGCGGTGGTCGCGATGCTGGCCGAGGACGCGAGGATGACGATGCCGCCGCTTCCGAACTGGTACGTCGGCCGTGGAGAGGTGGCCGTCTTCCTGCGCGGCTGGCCGCTCGCCGATGCGAAGCGCTGGCGCCTCCTCCCGTCGGGCGCGAACGCGCAGCCCGCCTTCGGCGCCTACCTGTGGGACGCCGTGACGGGATCCTTCGAGCCGCACGACCTCATCGTGCTCACGCTGCGCGGCGCCGAGATCGAGGAGATCACCGCGTTCCTCACGCCCGAGGCGTTCGCGCATTTCGGGCTGCCCGATCGGATTTCGGCCTGAGGTCGCCGGCGTCACGCTCAGAGAGCCTCGTCCCAGCCTTCCTCGCCGTCCGACCACGGAACGGCGGTGTCCCGCCTGAAGACGAGTGCGTTCTCGTCGTCGCCGGGCCACACACCGATCTTGTTGCTGTCTGGATAGACCGAGACGGCCGGCGCCCGGGTGCTGGAGAACATGAGCGTCCTTGCCGGTCCGTCGCTTCGGTTCATGACCTTGTGCGCTCCGGCCGGACCAGGCGCGAAGCAGACGAGGTCTCCACGCTCCAGCGTGTGCTCCCCTTCCGGTCTACGGATCACGATCGTGCCGTCGACGACGAGCAGCCACTCCTCGTCGTACTCGTAGTGGTAGGGACAGGAGCTCTGACCCGGCGCGAGATCGTAGATGTACATCAACGTCGCCGACGATCCGAGGGCACGGGCGACGTCGATCCGGCCCTCGACGTTCTCGGCGCTGAAGATGTTGACCGGGGCGCTCAAGACTCGCCGAATGCGTAGCTCCAGAACGTACGCATGAGGGGCGGCGGCACCGGCGACGTCATCTGCACCTGCGTGAGCAGGATGCCGACGGTGCCCGTCGACGGCGCCACGTGTGCCGACGTGCCCGTGCCGCCGATCCAGCCGTAACGGCCGTCGGGCTCGACGGCACCCCCGAAGCCCCACCCTGCACCCTCGAGGAACAACGTCGACGCGTCCCGCTGCTCCCGGGTCAGGTGGTCGGTCGTCATCAGGCGCACCGACTCGGGTGACAGGAGACCGTCCCCCTCGGCGAGCAGCATCCGCCCGAAGCGGTGCCAGTCGGCGAGCGTCGAGGCGAGGCCTCCGCTCCCTGAGGGGAAGATCGGCGGCCCCTTCCAGAGGTCGCCGTCGATCGGCATGGCGTCGCCGCCGTGGTAGGCGGCGAGTCGGTGGTGCTTCTTCGGCGGGACGTGGAAGTCGGTGTCGGTCATCCCGAGCGGCCGGAAGATGCGCTCCGCGAGGAAATCCGGCAAGGGCTGCCCCGAGACGCGTGCGACCAGCACGCCCTGGATGTCAGAGCAGGTGTTGTAGAGCCATGCCTCACCCGGCTGCCGGAGCATCGGGATCGCGGAGAGCGTCGTCAGCCATTCGTCCGGCGTCTCGCGCAGCCCGAACACCGGGAGCCTCTGGAGGAGCTCGACGACCGCCGGCAGCGAGAAATCGGACGGAAAGCCCCAGCCGGCGCGGAAGGTGAGGATGTCCTCGACGGTGATCGGGCGCGCGGCCGGAACGACGTCGTCGATCGGGCTCTCGGGCGTGCGCACGACCTGGGGCGACGCCAGCTCGGGTAGCCAAGGGGAGATCGGGTCGTCGAGCGCCACGAGACCCTCGTCCACCAGGAGCATGACCGCCGCGGCCGCGATCGGCTTGGTCGTCGACGCCAGCCGGACGATCGAGTCGGGCTCGAGCTCGCCCGCGCTCGCGATCTCGACGTCGTCCCCGCGCGCGACGAGCGCCGCCGCCCCCGGCGCGGTGCCGTTCCCGACGGCCGAGTCGAGCACTTGCTGGAGAGACGTCATCGCAGTTGCAGACCCCCGAGAGGCACCGAACTCATCGCTGGGCCTCGATCATGCACGCTGTGGCGACGTTCGTGCTGATTCACGGCGGCGGTGGGAGCGCCTGGGACTGGCACCTCGTGGAGCCGGCGCTCCGGGAGCGTGGGCACGACTCGGTCGCCCTCGATCTGCCGAGCGAGGACAAGACGGCGGGCTGGTCGGAGTACGTGGACACGATCGTCCGAGCGGTCGGAGCCCGCAGCGACCTCGTCGTCGTGGGGCATTCGCTCGGCGGCTTCACGGCGCCGCTCGTCTGTGCACGCCTCCCCGTCGAGCTCCTCGTCCTGGTCGCGGCGATGATTCCCGCGCCCGGCGAGCTCTTCGGTGACTGGTGGCAGAACACCGGTTACCAGGAAGGCGGCGACGACGACGTCTTCTACCACGACGTCCCGCCCGAGCTTGCCGCCGAGGCACGGCGCAGAGCACGCGACGAGGAATCGCTGGCACTCCGCCAGCCGTGGCCGCTCGAGGCCTGGCCCGACACGCAGACGAGGTACCTCCTCTGTCGCGACGACCGCATGTTCCCGGCCGCCTGGGCACGACGCCACGCCCGCGACCGGCTCGGCATCGAGGCCGACGAGATGGACGGAGGCCACTACGTCTCGCTCAGCCGGCCCAGCCAGCTGGCCGGGCGGCTCGCCGCGTACGTAGGTTTGGTCTGACGCCGTCACCGGAAAAACACCACCTGTTGACCACGTCTTCTCAGGCGGGGGTGCTTTCCTACACCAGGAGCAATCGACGACTGGGAGGAGCGGTGATTTCGACGCTCTCCGGCCGGCGTCGCACCCTGTCGCCGACGGCGTTCATCGCAGGGACGAGCCGTTCCGCATCGAACGAGCGGCTCGCGCTGGCGCTCGAGGCGTACGGGAGCGCCGCGCTGGTCGGCTCTCCCGAGCTTGCCGCCGCGAGGGCTCAGCCCGGCGATCTCGTCATCGGACGCCTTGACGTCCGCCCGACGCTCGACGGCATCCAGCCCGGGCTCGGCCGCCTCCTCGAGATCTGCGAGCGCGGGATCGAGGTCGTCAACGGCGCCGACGTCCTGGTCGCAACCCACGACAAGCTGACCACCGCCCGGCTCCTCGCAACCGCGGCGATTCCGCAGCCGAAGTGGGCGCATGTCGCGGACGACGACGGGTCGCCGCCCTTCGAGCCGCCGTACGTGGTCAAGCCCCGATTCGGGAGCTGGGGCCGCGACGTCTTCCGGTGTGAGTCGCGTGCGGAGCTGCAGGTCTGCCTCCTACACCTCCGCCACCGGAGGTGGTTCGGCCGCCACGGCGCCCTCGTCCAGGAGCTGATCACGCCGCGGGGATTCGACCTGCGGCTGATCGTTTCCGCCGGCGTCGTCGTCGGAGCCGTCGAGCGTGTGGCCGCACCGGGGGAATGGCGCACGAACATCGCCCTCGGAGGCTCGCGCAGGCCTGTGACACCTGCTCTCGAGGCGTGCATGCTGGCGGTCGACGCCGCCGCGGCGGTCGGCGGCGCGCTGGTCGGGATCGACCTCCTGCCCGACGAGCGCGGCTGGCGCGTGGTCGAGATCAACGGCGCCGTCGACTTCACCGACGAATACGCCTTGGACGGCGGCGACGTCTTCGGACGCGCGGTTGAGCCGTTCGCTCCGAGCCGCAGGCACTCCGCGCTCAGCCCCGCAGACGAGGAGGCTCCGGTCCTGGTCGGAGCCGCCTCGATCTGAGCCTTTGAGCCCGGCTCAGTGCAGGTCCGCGAAGATCGCCGCCGCTGCGGCCGCCACGTCGTCCGCGGGAACGTCGCGGAGATGCTGGGCGATGCCCCAGCGGTGGCCGAACGGATCGATGATCTGGCCGTGGCGGTCGCCCCAGAAGGCGTCCTGCAACGGCTGGAAGACCTCGGCCCCGGCGTCGATCGCGCGCTGCCAGAGCGCATCGGCGTCGTCGGTGGCCAACGTCAGAGCGCCGTAGGTACCTCCCAGCGAGAGTGGTGAGAGAACTCCCAGCTCGGGGAACTCGTCGGCGATCATTACCGCGGAGTCGCCGAATAGCAGCTCGATCTGCATGAACTTCCCGCCGGGAACCGGGACACGCCCGCGCTCCTCGGCTCCGAGCGCCCGCTGGTACCACCTCCGACGCCTCGCCGGCGCCCCGCACATACGGACGCGCTGGTTTACGTCGGGCCCGCCGGTGGGACGCCGAGAGCGGAAACAGCCAGGAGGTCCACATGAACGGCGGCAAGGCATCCCAGATCGTCCGCCGGATCTTCACCGCCTACGAGAAGAACGACCGCGCTCAGGCCGAGTCGGTGCTTGCGGAGAACTTCACGTTCAGCAGCCCACCTGACCCACACCTCGATCGCGCCGCGTACTTCGAGCGCTGCTGGCCGAACAGCGAGCAGATCAAGGCGTTTCGGTTTCAGAAGATCATCGAGGACGACGGCGAGGTCTTCGTCACCTACGAGCTCGAGAAGACCGACGGCAGCAAGGGGCGCAACACCGAGTTCTTCGTCGTCGACGGCGACAAGATCAAGAGTTGCGATGTCTACTTCGGCCCGTCGGTCTGAACCAGGGCTTCAAGCGACCGGCTGGCCGATGCCCAAGAGGTTGCCCTCGCTGTCCCGGAACCAGGCGCCGCGCTCCCCCGTTCCCTTGCTCGGGTAGTTCCAGTCGATGTCGGCGATCCCGTCCACCGTGGTCAGTCCTGGGAAGTCGTACGACTCGAACACGACGCCGCGCCGCCGCAGCTCGGCGACGACCGCCTCGATGTCCTCGACCTCGAACGCGAGCTGGGTGTGTTCGCCGGACGGCGCCCCGGCCGACTCGAAGAGCGCGAACTCGCCGCCTGCGAAGCGGTAGAGCAGGCCGCCGGGGCGCTCCTCCGCAGGCTCGAGTCCGAGCTTCTCGGCGTAGAAGGCCCGTGCGCGCCCCAGATCCTGTGCGGGAAGACGGCCGGCGACGGCAGCTCCTGCGAGCATCGGTTCCCTCCCTACCCACCATTCGCGTGCGCAGAACCGCTCAGCGGGTCCCACGCGCAGCCCCTTGGCAGGTGCAATGCGAGCCGCCAGACTGCCTCTGTGAAGACCTGCCCGGCCTGCGCCGCCGACAACACGGCGGAGGCACGCTTCTGCAGTGGCTGCGGCGAGCGGCTCGACGAACCGGCGGTCCCGCACGAGGAACGGAAGCTCGTCTCCGTGCTCTTCGTGGACCTTGTCGGGTCGACTGCGAGCGCCGACAGCGCCGATCCCGAGGACGTCCGCGAGGCGCTTCGCCTGTACCACGCCGAGGCGAAACGCCACATCGAGCAGCATGGAGGCGTCCTGGAAAAGTTCATCGGGGACGCGGTGATGGCCGTCTTCGGCGCGCCGACCGCGTACGGCGACGACGCCGAGCGCGCGGTGCGGGCGGGACTGCGGGTGCTCGAGGGAATCGCCGACGTCAACCTCGAGCACGGCCTCGACCTTGCCGCTCGGGCCGCTGTGAACACCGGCGAAGCGGTGGTCTCCGTCGACGGGGCGATCGGCGATCCCCTGGCGATGGGCGACGTCGTGAACACCGCCTCCAGACTGCAGTCCGCGGCGCCCGAGGGCAGGCTGCTCGTGGGGGCGGAGACCTACCGGGCCAGCCGCAACACGATCCGCTACGAGCCGCAGCAGGCGATCGAAGCGAAGGGGAAGGCACAGCCGGTCGAAGTGTGGCTTGCCGTCGCACCGCTGGCCGAAGGCGGGGAGCGCGCCATGGGCGGGACGCCGCTGGTCGGCCGGTCGCGCGAGCTGGACCTCATGCAGTCGGCGTGGGACGGATGCCTGAGCGAGCGCCGACCGCACCTCGTCACTGTGCTCGGTCCGCCCGGGATCGGGAAGTCGCGCCTCTGCTACGAGTTCTCAGTGCTCGTGGTCGACAGCGGCGGCCGGATCCTCCGCGGACGCTGCCTACCGTACGAGGAGCAGGTCGGCTACCAAGCGTTCTCCCGCCTCGCATCGGCCATCAGCGGAATCCTCGGCTCCGACGAGCCGGACGTCGCACGCGAGAACCTCAAGGTCGCCATCGACCGCCTGATGCCGGAGGACGAGGCGGCCGAGACCTTCCGCTACCTCGCGCTGCTACTCGGCCTTGCGCCAGACGACTCCGCCCAGCAGCTGCTCCTGTTCTTCGCCGCGCGGCGCTTCCTCGAATGCGTCGGTCTGGAGCAGCCGACCGTGTTCGTCTTCGAGGACATCCATTGGGCACAGCCGAGCGAGATCGCGTTGCTCGAGTACCTCGTTCACCACCTGCGCGACTCGCCGGCGATGCTCGTCGCCACGGCACGCCCCGAGTTGCTCGACGAGCATGCGACCTGGGGCGCAGGGCTAGCGGCGCAGACGACGATCCCTCTCGACCCACTGCCGCCCGAGGACGCGTCGGCGCTCGCCAACCGGCTCCTGGCGCGGCTTGACCGCACGGTCGACCTCGCGCGAGTCGTCGAAACTGCCGGAGGAAACCCTCTCTTCCTCGAGGAGTTGGCTGCCTCGATCGTCGAGCTCGGCACGGAGGCGGACCTGCCGGTGACGGTGCGCGAGGCGATCGCGGCCCGCATGGACGCGCTGCCGGCGGATGCGCGCGTTGCGCTGCTGTCGGGCTCGGTTGTCGGACGCACGTTCTGGCGCGGCGTCGTCGACTCACTCGGCGACGTGGAAGACATCGACACTGCCCTCCACGTGCTGGAGGCGCGCGACTTTGTGCGGCGCGACCCGTCCAGTCAGCTCGCCGGCGACCTGCAGTTCACGTTCAAGCACATCCTCATCTGCGACGTCGCCTATGCGACCGTGCCCCGCGCGGTGCGGCGGAAACTGCACGCCGCAGTGGCAGGGAACATCGAGGAGACGGTCTCCAGCGCCGCAGGCACGCTCCCTACCATCCTCGCCCATCACTGGCGGGAAGCCGGCGAGCCGGCGCGTGCAATTCCGTATCTGCTGGCGGCTGCAGACGCCGCACGTCGAAGCTGGGCGCAGGACGCTGTCGTAGATCTCTACTCGATGGCGCTCGAGCTCGCAGACGACCACGCTGAGCGGCTCCGGATTCGCCTCGACCGAGCGATCGCGCTCGTCGAGCTCGCCGACTTCGTCCGAGCCGCCGAAGAGCTGGCCGCGCTCGTGCCGGAGCTCGACGGCCAGCAGAAGCTCGATGCGCTGATCGCGCTCGCTCAGGCATACGTCTGGACGGAGCGCGACGATGATGTGCTCGCGACGGTTCAGACCGCCGCCACCCTCCTACTCGAGGTCGAGGACCGGACCGCGGCACCGGCGGTCTCGGCACTCGAGAGCCAAGGGCTCGCGATGCGCGGCGCCGAGGGCGACCTCGGCCGCTCGTTCGAGCTCGGCGAGAACGCGCTTGAGCAATGGGTCCCAGGGACACGGCCCTTGTCGCTCAGGCACCAGCTGCACCTGCATGCAAACACCGCGTACTGGACCGGCCGGTACGAGCGTTCGCTCGCGCTGTCGCGTGAGACGCGTGAGCTCGCCGCGGACGTGAAGAGCGCGGAGTCGCTCCTCCGAGGTGGTGGCCTCGAGGCGGTTTCGCTCGTGGCCCTTGGTCGCCACGAGGAGGCGATCGTGATCTGGGACGAGCTGCTCAAGCTTGCGAGCGAGCACGGCCGCAGCCCGAACGTGCTCCTCAACTACTCGGCGATTGCGTACCGCGAGCTGTACTTGCTCGGCGAGGCGCGGCGTCGGAGCGAGGAGGCGCTCGAGCTCTCCGTGGCGCTGACCTTCAGCATGCCGCGCCAGTTCGCCGGCTCTGATCTCCTCTTCACGCTCCTTCTCCAGGGCGACATTGGCGCTGCCCAGGCGGCGTGGCCGGCCCGATGGGAGGGCACAAACGAGGCGACAGCCTGGACGACCTGGTTAGTCGCCGGCCGCCTCGCCGCCGCGCGCGCCGAGATCGCGCTCCACGCCGAACCGCCCGAGTCGGCACTGGAATGGGCGCAGAACTCGCTCGACATCGCGCGCCGGACGCACCGGCGCAAGTACGAGGCCCGCTCGCTCACGCTCGTCGGCCAGGCGCTGGCTCGCCTCCGCCGAAAGAACGAGGCCCTGGAAGCCCTCCGCTCCGCGCTGACGATCGCCGACGATCTCGTCGGCCCGCCGGCGCGCTGGCAGGCACGCGCTGCGCTCGGCGAAGCGGCGTACGACTTCGGCGACGACGAGACGGCGGAGGCCGCATTCACGGAAGCCGCTGACCTCGTCGAGGGCTTCGTCGCCACGCTCGCCCCCGAGCGGGCCGCGGCAGTCCTCGGCGCTGAGCCTGTCGTCCATGTCCTTCAACGCGGCTCCCGCTCGACTTGAGCTCACAGGAACGATGACCAGCACCAGCTATTCAGTCCACCCGATCGGCTTCATCCGATCGAGCCTCACCGCCGTCGACGACGCGCCCAATCAGGCGTCCGAGGGCGCACCCGAGGCAGTCCTGGAGATCGACCCGGCGTTCGCTCCCGGGCTACACCTCGTCTCGCCCGGACGAAATCTGATTCTGCTCACCTGGCTTCACCTCGCCGATCGAGAGGTCCTCCAGACCCATCCGCGGGGTGATCCCGCGACCCCGCTGACGGGGGTATTCGCCACGCGCTCCCCGGATCGCCCCAACCCGATCGGCCTTCATCGGGTGACGGTCGCGGCAGTCGAGACCCCGACACGGTTGCGGGTGTCGGCGCTCGAGGCGATCGACGGCACGCCGATCCTCGACCTCAAGGCCGTGCTGCCTACATCGCAGGACGAGTGAGGTGACGTTCAGGCGGCTGCCGAGTCCATGACCGCTTGTCGGCGTTCGAGGCTCTCCGGTGGCCACAGCGTCTTCGAGTCGTAGTAGACCTCGAACGCTGGCACCGACTCCGGCAGCTCCACCCAGGGCAGCTTCGACCGCGTGAAGATGTGGACATCGGGGGCGACGCCCGATGGGTCGTCGAGCGTGCCCGCACGAACGAATCGAAACCCGGGGTGGCCGTACTCGCTGAAGACGGCCACCTGGCAGCTCGGGCAGCGGAAGATTCGCTGGCTACTGCCGTCGTCGCGCGGCACGTCATGAGGCTTCGGGTCGCCCGCGAGGAGCTCCACGCGATCGGTCTCGATCAGCAGGTTGATGACGAAGGCGCTGCCGGTCTGCCGCTGGCAGTTCAGGCAATGGCAGCAATGGACGAACATCGGCTCGGACCCGAGCCGGTAGCGAACCTTCCCGCAGGAGCAACCGCCTTCGCGCTGGAGGCTCATTTCTCCTCCGGCAACGAGTAGCCGAGGACAGCCTCAGGTTCGGTATTGCCGAAGACGACCGAATCAGGCTCCACCAACGGTCGCAACGTGTCCTTGTACTCGTGGAAGCTGCTGCCCGACTCGTGAGCCTCGACCGCCTCGACGTCCGTCCAGGTCTCGTAGAGCCAGAACTCGTTCGCGTCATCGAGGGAGCGATGCACCGCGAAGACGACGTTTCCCTGCTCTCCGTCGCGGATTCGCTCCACGTTGGAAAGGAGCAGAGCGCGGACAGCATCCGCCTGCCCTTCGCGAGCCCGCATTCGGACGAAATACGTGACGGCCACGAGCACCTCCGTTCGCGAAGTCGACCCATTATGTCCGGCGACACACTGGCGGCTCAGTCCAGAAGCCGGCGCGGGAGCGATGAGTCGGGCCCGCCGCTCGAGTCCTAGCTGCAACGGAACCGAAGGGAGTGACGAGATGGGCAAGCTGGTGGTGACGGAGTTCGTGTCGGTCGACGGTGTATTCGAGGATCCGGGCGGGCCGAGAACTACGAGCACGGCGGCTGGACGTTCGACTACGACCGCGGCGACGACGGCAACGCGTTCAAGCTCGACGAAGTGATGGAGGCGAAGGTCCAGCTGCTCGGCCGGGTGACGTACGAGGGCTTTCGCGGCGGCGTGGCCGTCCCGCGAGGGGCCGTTCGCGGACAAGCTCAACACCGATCCGAAGGTTGTCGTCTCGACGACGCTGAAGGACCCGGAGTGGCAGAACACGACCGTGATCTCGGAGGACGTGGTCGAGCGGATCTCCGAGCTCGAGGCCGAGACCGACGGGGTCGTCCTCGTCGCCGGCAGCGCCACGCTCGTGCGCACGCTGCTCGAAGCCGACCTCGTCGACGAGTTCAGACTGATGTTCTTCCCAACGATCCTCGGCCGCGGCAAGCGCGTGTTCCCCGACGGAATCGACCGGCTGACGTTCAAGCTCACCGAGAGCCGGACGGTCGGCCCGGACGGCGTCCAGGTGCAGATCTACGAGCGGGCTCGATAGCACCTCGGCAGGTCGAGAGCGCCAGGCCGACGAGATTCCATGGGCTCGCCTCAAATCGACGATGAGGAAGGTGCGACGATGAACCTCGAGCTGATCAGCTTCGACGAGCCAAGCGAGACGCGCGTGTTCGACAAGGGGCGGTTCGAGCTCTACCGGGTCGGGCCGACGACGGTCGGCCGTGCCACCTACGAGCCTGGCTGGCGCTGGTCGGAGCACGTCGGGCCGACGGTCGGCACCGCGTCCTGCCAGGTCGAGCACGTGGGCCTCGTGCTCAGCGGCCAGGCGGCCGTGAAGATGGACGACGGCACGGAGCGGGTGATGAAGGCCGGCGACTTCTTCTACGTCCCGCGCGGCCATGACAGCTGGGTCGTCGGCGACGAGCCCTACGTCTCGCTCCACATCCTCGGCAGCGAGGTGTATGCGGCGCCGACCGAGTGAGGACGTGTGAGGCGGCCGCGGTTGTGGGTACCGTCACGAGATGGCCGTCGAGCAGCGCGTCGAGGCGCCGCCGAAGAGACGGTCGGGCCGCGACTACCTGACGATCCTGAAGAGGGCGTTCGCGGAGTTCAAGGACGACAACCTCACCACCGTCGCCGCGGCGCTCGCGTACTACGCGTTCCTCGCGATCCCGTCGGTGCTGATGGTCGCGGTCGGGCTCTTCGGCCTCATCAGCAGCCCGAGCGGCGCCGCCAGCCTGGTCGACAGGCTGAGCGGGGTCATGCCGGAGCAGGCGCAGGCACTGCTCCGCGACAGCCTCGCGCGCCTGACGAACGAGAAGGGCACCGACGTGACGATCCTCGTCGTCGGGAGCCTCCTCGCCCTCTGGTCGCTGACGGGCGCGATGCAGAACGTCATGTGGGGCCTGAACATCGCCTACGAGCGAGACGAGAGCAGAGGCTTCGTCCGCAAGCGGCTGACCGCACTCTCCATGGTCGCGTTCGCGGGCGGAGCCGTGCTCCTCGTCTTCGCCCTCCTCGTCCTCGGTCCGCACCTGATCAACTGGATCGGCGACGCTGTCGGCCACGAGTCGCTGGCGAGCTGGGTCTGGTGGACGGCGCAGTGGCCGATCCTGCTGGTCGGCCTGCTCGTCGCCTTCGCGGGCATCCTCTACCTCGGCCCGAACGTCGAGCACCGCCGCTGGAGCTTCCTCAGCTTCGGCGCGTTGCTCGCGATCGTCCTCTTCCTCGTCCTCTCCGGCGCGTTCGCCTTCTACGCGAGCCGCTTCGGCTCCTACAACAAGACGTGGGGATCCCTCTCGGCGGTCGTCGTGATGCTCACCTGGCTCTGGCTGAGCAGCGTCTCGCTGCTGTTCGGCGCCGAGGTCAACGCCGTCGCCGAGCGCAGCGCGAGCGCGAGGGGCACGCCTCAGCGCTTTGCCGGCAGCGACCGCGCGTAGGCGGCCCCGAGCCCGACCCAGCGTACGAGCTCGTCCTTCGATTCGATGTCGTCTGCGGCAACCCGCAGCCAGCCGCGCATCTCCCGTCCCCGCATCTCCATCGGCCGGGCCTTCGTCTCCGCGACCAGCACGTCCGACTCGGCGGGGTCGACCCGCACCAGCAGCCCGCCCTGGCCGCTGGCCGCGACCGCCATGTTCCCGCCGACCAGGAAGGCCAGCCCGCCGAACATCCGCTGCTCCGTCAGGTGGGGCTCGTCGCCGATCAGCTCTCGAATCCGACCCGCGAGCTCCTCGTCGTAGGCCAAGCCGAGATCCTACCCCGAGGCCTGGGGCCGCCTCTCGGAGGACGAGCAGAAGGCGGTCTGGACCGACTACCGGGCGGTCAACGAGACGCCCGGCGTCACGCCAGGCTTCGGGCTGGCGCCGCCCGAGACGGCGACGACCGTGCGGGTGGAAGACGGTCAGACACTGACCACCGACGGCCCCTTCGTGGCGGTCAAGGAGGCGCTCGGCGGCTACTTCGTGTTCGAGGCCGACGACCTCGACGCCGCGATCGCGCTCGCCTCGCGGGTGCCCGCAGCCCGGCTGGGCGGTGCGGTGGAGGTGCGACCGACTCGGGAGTGGTAGCGGTTGGTCGAGGACGTCTTCCGCGAGCAGTGGGGACGTGTTCTCCGGGGGGCACTCGGAACGGGATGCCGGCGTCCTTGATCTTGCGCTTCGCGCGCACGAGGCGCTTCGCCATCGTCTCCTCGGGGACGAGAAACGCCCGGGCGATCTCGCCACCAGTGAGCCCGCCCAGCGTCCGCAGGGTGAGCGCGACCTGCGCATCGAGGCCAAGCGCCGGATGGCAACAGGTGAAGATCAGCTCGAGTCGCTCGTCGCGGATGACTGTTTCGTCCCTCGGACGCGCGCTCGTTGGGCTGATGCCGGACGAGCCGGAGATCCACGGACTACTCGCGCTGATGCTGCTCAACGATGCCCGCCGCGACGCCCGCTTCGCCGACGGGACGATCGTGCTCCTCCGCGACCAGGACCGGTCGTTGTGGGACGCCCGCCAGATCGCCGAGGGCAGAGAGGTGCTCGAACGGGCCCTGGCGCTCGGCGGCCGGGGCCCGTACGTGGTGCAGGCGACGATCGCCGCGTTGCACGTCGACGATCCCCCGGACTGGGCCCGGCTCGCGGACCTCTACCGGCGAGCTCGCCGCCCTCACGGGCTCGACGCCGAGCGGCGCTTCCTCGAGCAGCGGTTGGCGGAACTCGAGAGCGGGACGCCGATCGTGGGGTCTGGCCCCGAAGGGACCTGACCCCACAGACCGATCTGCGCTCCGGTTCTGCGTGGACAGTCCCCTACGGGACAGTACCTGTGACTAGGCCGCTTCCTCGAACGTCGGCGCGACGCCGACCACCGGCTCCTCGGCCGCCTGCGGCTCGGGCCGCCGCTTCCGGCCGATCGTCAGCACCGCGATCACGGCGCCGGAGAGCAGCAGCGCGGCACCGAACTGGAGCGCGCGGTGG
>JBKOVQ010000113.1:0-4190 GCA_046723985.1 Actinomycetota bacterium
CCACCGCGCGCTCCAGTTCGGTGCCGCGCTGCTGCTCTCCGGCGCCGTGATCGCGGTGCTGACGATCGGCCGGAAGCGGCGGCCCGAGCCGCAGGCGGCCGAGGAGCCGGTGGTCGGCGTCGCGCCGACGTTCGAGGAAGCCGCGTAAGAACGCGGGGGAACCCCTGGTTCCCCCGCGAACCCCGTCGTCTGCAACCGTGGTGCAACCGTGGACATGGAGTCGACGCCCTGCTGTTGCGGAGGTGCGCGACTCGGAAACGTCGAGTCAGATGGACGACGTGCCGACTCGTAGCGCCATGAGTCGCGTGCGCGTTTGTCGAGCCATCGGGATGTTCTCCTTGCGCTCGTAGCGCTCGAGCGCGGCGGCAAGTGCGTCGGCTGCTTCCTCGTCGCGGCCCGCCGCGTGCAGTACGTCCGCGAGGACGGTCAGCGCGTCTCCTTGATGATTGAGGCCGTCGGTCTGCTCGATGATCGCGACGGCCTCGCGGCCGAGACGCGCCGCCTGCGCGTGCTCGCCGCGGTGGGCCTGGACGAGCGCCTGCACCTGCCGCCAGAGCGTCTGCGTCGCCATGTCGTCCTCCTGGCCCAGCTCGCGCCCGCGAGCCGCGAGGGTCTCGGCTTCCTCGAAACTGCCAAGTGCAACCAACTGGCGCCCGAGCGTCGGAGCGAACGTCGAGAGGAGGCCAGGCTGATCGCGCTCCTCGAGCCAGGCGCACAAGGCGCGCAGGTGAGCTGCTGCGGCGCTGTGGTCGCCGGCGAGTACGGCGATTTCGGCGAGCCGGGCCTCGCCGATCAGGCGTCCGTCCTGCTCACGCTGGCGCTCGTTCGACTCCCGGGCGAGCGGCAGGGCTTCGTCGAAGCGGTCGAGCATTGCGAGCAGCCATGCTCGAGTGAAGAGTGAGAAGGGAGCAGGCGTGTCGGTCAGCCGCTGATCGAGCCGCTTCAGCGCTTCCCCCGCGGGTACGGGTCCGAGCGCGAGGGCCGTCTGAAGGAAGAAGAGCCCCGTCCGCTGCTGGCCGGCGAGGCGCGAGTGTTCCAGGGCCTGTTCGGCGGCGCGGGCATGGTCGGCCCAGCGGCCGCGGAGGGATGCGACGCCGATGCCCAGGGCGTTCCACACATGAACGAGGGCTGCGTGGTCTCCGGCTTGGTCGAGGAGCGGCAGTGCCTTCAGCGCCAGTGCTTCCAACTCGTCGGCCGAGCATTCGTTCCTGTTCGATCGGTGGTATGCGGCGATCGCCCGCGCGAACGCCTCGCCGGTCACGTCGCCCTCCGCAGCTGCGCGCTCGGCCGCGCCCCCCACGATCTCCGCTGCCCAGCGGGCGTCCTGGATGAACGACGTCTCGGCCAGGTCGACTTCCAGCAGGACATCGAGCCGCAGCGGCCGCGTCAGGACCAGCGCTCGCTCGAGCAAGACTGCTGCCGCGGGGCGGTCTTCGCGCCAGAGCGCCCGCCGGCCAGCAGCGGCGAGCCGCTCGCCCGCGCGCTCCGCCACGTCGTCCGCCGGCAGCCCGAGCTCGTGCCGGTAGCGCGCGGCTTGTTCGAGGTGGTAGCCGACGATCTCGTCCAGCTCGACGAGGCCGCCCTGCTCCTCGAGCCAGTCCGCGAAGCGCTCGTGCAGCTCGGCCCGGACGCTCTTCGGAAGCGCCTCATAGGCGGCGTCGCGCATGAGCAGATGCCGGAATCGAAAGGCGTCATCGCCTTCGAGCTGCGCACGGTCGGGGCGAATGAGCTCGCGCCGGACGAGCGCCATGAGTCGCGCCGTCACCTGTGGCTCCTCCGGTGCGAGCACCTGCACCGCCCCGCGATGGAAGAGCTCGCCCTCGACCGAACCTCGTCCGAGCACGTGCCGCTCCGACTCGTCCAGCTGGTCGAGTCGCGCCGCCAGCAGCGCCTTCAGGGTCGGCGGTACCTCCACGTCCGCCCGGTCGCGCGCGACCTCCAGCATCTCGGAGATGAAGAGCGGGTTGCCGCCGGCCGTGTGTGCGATCCGGTCCCGCAGCGTAGCGGGCACCTCGTCGCGGATCAGCTCGTCGGCCTCGTCGTCGCTCAGCGGCTCGAGGCGCAGCACTCCCGGCCAGGCGGGGCGGCGCTCCAACACCTCAGGACGCGCCATGGAGAGGAGGAGGAGCGGCGCGGCGACGAGCAGGGCCGTCGCTTCGACGAGGTCGAGGAAGGTCTCCTCACCCCATTGGATGTCGTCGAACACCGCGACCAACGGCGTCTGCTCCTCGAGGAGCTTGCGAAACGCCCAGGCGATCTGGTCTGCGCTCGTCCCCTCCTCGCTCTCACCGAGCAGCGAGCTCATCGCCGCCGCCGCCGCCGGGTCGGACGGCAGCGCGTCGAGCTGCTTGACAACCTCGACCACCGGCCAATACGTGATTCCCTCGCCGTAGGGCAAGCAGCGCCCACGGACGATGCGGGCCCCGATCTCCGCAACCACCTCCGCCACCAGGCGGGACTTCCCGATCCCCGGGTCGCCCACGATCGTGACCAGCTCGCAGCGACGCTCGACCTGCGCCCGCTGCCACGCTTCGCGAATCACCTCCACTTCGCGGTCGCGGCCGACGAAGCGCGACTCGTGACTCCGCTCAGGTGTCTCGAGCACCGAGAGGAGCCTGTAGGCGGGCACGGGTTCGGCCTTCCCCTCGAGCTCGAGCGGCTCGACCCGCTCGAGCTCGACCGCGCCCCGCACGAGCTCGAGCGTCGCCTCGCCGATCAGGATCTCGTCGGGGTCAGCGGCGTTCTGCAGGCGGGCGGCGACGTTGACCGCATCCCCGGTCGCGAGCCGCTCCTCGGTGCCGGTGACCACCTCGCCGCTATTCACCCCGATCCGTGCCTGCACGCCCAGCTCCGGAAACGCCGCCCGCATCTCGACCGCCGTCCGGCAGGCCCGCAGTGCGTCGTCCTCGTGTACCTGTGGCACCCCGAACACCGCCATCACCGCGTCGCCGATGAACTTCTCCACCGCTCCGCCGTGCGACTCGACGATCGCCTTCATCCGCTCGAAGTACCGAGCGAGCAACCCCTGCAAGGCCTCCGGGTCGACCGACTCGCCGAGCGCGGTCGAGCCGACCACGTCGCAGAAGAGGACAGTGACGACCTTGCGATGCACAGACGGATCATCGCTTCCGACCAGTGCGAACGGAAGTCAGGCGGGTTCGTGCAACCAGCCTGCAACCAAACGAACGTCACCAACCGGCACTGAACCTGCACAGAGGAGACCAAGTCCTCGGTGACTCCTCAACGGTCAAGCGGCTCTACGCAGGCTCAGAGCCGGCTTCGGCGTCTCTCAGGTACTGGTGGACGAAGGCGATCGCCATGCTGCCCTCACCGACCGCGGCGGCGACTCGTTTCACGGGGCTGAATCGCACGTCGCCGCAGGCGAAGATGCCCGGAACGCTGGTCTCGAGGAGGTACGGGTCGCGGTCGAGCTGCCAGCGTCCGGCGGCGCGCACGTCGGAGCCGGTGAGCACGTAGCCCCTCTGGTCGAGTGCGATCTCGGGTGGGAGCCACGCGGTTTCGGCGTCCGCGCCGATGAAGATGAACAGACCACCCGACTCGAGCCGGGTCGTATCGCCGGTGGCGGTGTCGTGGATGTCGATCGCCTCGAGCGAGGTGTCCCCGTGCGCGGCGATCACCTCGGTCCGGTAGAGCACGCGGACGTTCGCCCGGGTGGTGAGTCGGTCGACGAGATACTGCGACATGCTCTTCTCGAGCGTTTCGCCGCGGTAGAGGATGGTCACGCTCCGTGCGTGGGCCGAGAAGAACATCGCGGCCTGGCCGGCTGAGTTACCGGCACCGATGATGTGGATGTCCAGGCCGTGGGTGCTCGCTGCTTCGCTGCGTGCGGCGCCGTAGAAGATGCCCTTGCCGGCGAGGCTGTCGAAGCCCTCGATCGCCAAGTGCCGCCAGGCGACGCCGCAGGCGAGGATGATCGTCGGCGTCCACAGCACGTCGCCGCCGTCGAGGTGCACCTGGTGCGTCGCGGGATCGATGCCCGTGATCGAACGAGTGACGAGGATCTCGGCGCCGAGCCTGCGTGCCTGCTGGAGGGCTCGGCTCGACAGCTCTTCGCCGGAGACACCCGATGGGAAGCCGAGGTAGTTCTCGATCCGGGAGGACGTGCCCGCCTGGCCGCCGGGCGCCTCGCGCTCCATCACGATCGTCCGAAGGCCCTCAGACGCGCCGTA
>JBKOVQ010000209.1:0-4003 GCA_046723985.1 Actinomycetota bacterium
CATCAGCGCCGCAGTGCCGGGCGCGCCGCAGGCAGAGACGAGGACGGTCAGCGGCCTCACGACAGATCGATCCGGTCCGCCGCGAGCTGCTCGACCCGGCGCTCCCGCTCGGCGTCGAGCATCGCGAGCATCGTCTCGCGCATCGTGTCGCCCGGATAGACCCAGATCTCCGGGTGCGTGAGCAGCTGGAGCCGCTCGAACGAGCCGGCGGCGAGCTCCTCGTGCGGGCAGCCCTGCCGCCAGTGCTGGTTCGAGTCGGAGCGGTAGACGTCGGCCCAGGGCGCCTCCATCACGTTGACGAAGCCCTCGACCGGCTCGCGCATGTACTCGGGGTCGGGGTTGTGCCATGCGAGGACGGGGTCAAAGCGGTCGTCCCGGTCGACGTGCGGCCAGACCGCGTGGAGGCCCACCCGGTGGCCGAGGCCACGCAGCCGGGCGATGGCGGCCCCGCCCGATGCCGATTCGAGGTTGTAGAACTCGCTGCGGGTCATCAGGAAGTAGGTGGCAGCCGCGCCCGCCTCGGCTTCCAGCTCCGCCATCGTCAACGCCGCGACGAGCGAGAGGTCGACGTCGTGCCGCAAGATCACGGTTCCGTTCTCCGGCGCGCGGTCGAAGAACGCGAACCGATAGCCGCCTGCGCCCGCTGCCTCGATGATCTCGCGGTAGTGGTCCAAGTCGAAGCGACAGCTCATCGAACCCGGTTTCCCTCGCGCAAATGCGCCGGCATTTGCGCGACCGTCACTCGGTCTCCACGTACAAGAGCCGGGCGGCCGACTCGGCGAGCTCCAGGGCTTGGACGTTGGTGTCCCCGGTGGCAATCACGTAGCCGCGGCGGTCCCCGTCGAGCCGCACGGGCCGGATCACCTCGCCGACCTGGAGGAAGACGTCGGCCTGGACGACGCCCGGAGCCGCCAACACGCGGTCGAGCTCGCCGACCTTCCGCACCGTGCCCGCCGGCAGCGGGCCGGGATGGGCGGTGAGGAACCGGATCGCCGTTGGTCTCGAGACCTTCGGGACGACGAGCTCGTCCGGCACGTCCTCGCCCAGCGCCTGCCGCAGCGCGATCTGGACGAGGTCGACGCCGAGCGCGTGGAAGGCGAGGTCCGCCATCTGGCCGCCAGGGATGCGTGCGGCGACCTCGACGACCAGCGCCCTGCCGTCCTCGTCGACGATCAGCTGCGGGAAGGCGATCCCGTCGCGAAGGCCGAGGGTGCGCACCGCCCGCAGGGCGACCCGCTGTGCCTCGTCGAGCGCGTCGCCGAACAGCCTGGAGGGGTACGAGTGGATCCAGCCGACCCCGAACCCGTCCCCGTGGGGGCGCAGCCGGTCGGACAGCAGCAGCGGGTAGGGCTCGCCGCTGCGCGCGACAACCAGGCCGTTCAGCTCCAGGCCGTCGGTGAACTCCTCGAGGATGGTCTCCCCGGAAGGCGATTCGGCCAGCGCCGCGTGGAAGTGGCGCTCGAGGTCGCCGAACGAGCGCAGCAGGAAGAGACCGCGCTGGCCGCCCGAGTCGGCGGGCTTCAGCACCGCGGGGAAGCCGACCGTCTCGGCGGCAGCGGCGGCCTCGCGCCAGGCGCGGATCGCCGCGAACTGGGGCTGCGGCACGCCGCCCTCGGCGAGGGAGCGGCGCATCGCGACCTTGTGGGTCATCAGGTGCGCCGTCTGACGGCCGATGCCGGGGAGCCCGAGCTCTTCGGCGACCGCGGCGACGACCGGCACCGCCCGGTCGGCCGCCACCGTGAGCACGCCGTCGATCCCGTGAAGCCGGGCGACGTCGACGACCGACTCGACGTGGACGAAGTCGACGACCTCCGCCGCGTCGGCTGCGGCGAGCCCGGCCGCCTCCGGGTTCCGATCGACCGCGACGACGCGGAGGCCGAGCTCCCGCGCGCGGAGGATCGCGCGCCGCTGGTGGCGCCCGGCGCCGACGAAGAGGACGGTCTTCACTCGCGCGCGATGCTACTTCCCGAAGAGGAACGCCATTCGGTCCCAACGGGCGATCTCGCAGCCGTTCCGGCGCGAGAAACGCGCCCAGATGCGTCGCCCGCGAACAGTTCCGGTGACGAGCGCCACCCGCGGGCCGCCGTAGATCTGCGTGCAGACGGTTGCAGGCGGTGTCGGAGCGAATGGGTTTCCCGGCAGGGCGCCGAGCTTCCGACAGGAGGTCGCGGACGACGGACAGTGGAGCGTCGACACGCGCGCGGGGCCGTCACGGCCCTGCGGCCAGACCGTCACGCGAAGGTTCGCCGCGGGTGACCCGGAAAGTGCCAAGGCGACCACCGTGACGACCACGGCATCAGACTAGACTCGTCGCCGAGATGGCGCTCAGCGGCAAGCGGATCCTGATCACCGGCGGAGCCGGGTTCATCGGCACGACCCTGGCCAAACGGCTCGTCGGCGAGAACGAGATCGTCGCCTTCGACAACCTGCACCGCGACGCTCTTGGCGGCACGGAGCTCGCCGACCATCCGAACTTCAGCTTCGTCCAGGGCGACGTGCTCGATGCGGATGCGCTTGCCGAGGTCGCCCGCGGCGCGACGCACGTCGTCCACGCGGCTGCGATCGCCGGGGTCGACACCGTTCTCGAGAGCCCCGTGCGGACGATGCGCGTCAACCTGATCGGGACGTTCAACGTGCTCGAGGCGGCGCTGGCGACGAAGGAGACGGTCGAGCGGCTGATCGAGTTCTCGACGAGCGAGGTCTTCGGCACCTACGCGTTCCGCGTCGACGAGACGAGTGCGACCACGCAGGGCTCGGTCGGCGAGGCACGCTGGACGTACGCGGTCTCGAAGCTCGCCGGCGAGCACATGGCGCACGCCTACCACCAGGAGCTCGGCCTGCCGACCGTCTCCGTGCGGCCGTTCAACGTGTACGGGCCGGGGCAGATCGGCGGCGGGGCGATCCGGGCGTTCATCGAGGCGGCGCTCGCCGGTCGGGAGCTGACCATCCACGGCGACGGCTCCCAGATCCGCGCCTGGTGCTACGTGGACGACATGGTCGACGGCCTGCTGCTCGCGCTCGAGCACCGGAACGCCGTCGGCGAGAGCTTCAACATCGGGAACGCCCGCTCGGCGGTGACGATCTTCGATCTCGCTCGGCGGATCAAGGCGATCACGGACTGCCCCGGCGAGATCGTCTTCCAGCCGCTCCACTACCTCGACGTCGAGCTGAGGATCCCGAACGTGGACAAGGCCCGTGCACTTCTCGGCTTCGAGGCGAAGGTCGAGCTGGACGAAGGGCTCGAGCGGACGATCGCGTGGTATCGGGCGAAGACTCCGTCATCCGTCTAGCCCGTCCGGACACCGGGGCGGAAGAGGCCGCCGCGGTCGCCGAGGTGCTGGAGAGCGGGATGCTGACCATGGGCGAGAAGGTCGCCGAGCTCGAGGCCGAGCTCGCGCGCGCCTGCGAGGTCGAGCAGGCGATCGCAGTCTCGTCGGGGACAGCCGCGATCCATCTCGCAGTGCTCGCGCTCGGGATCGGTCCGGGCGACGAGGTGATCGTCCCCGCGTACACCTTTCCGGCGACCGCAAACGTCGTCGCCCTCGCCGGCGCGAAGCCGGTGCTGGTCGACGTCGACCCCGAGACCTTCAACCTGGATCCGGCGCAAGTCGAGGTCACCCCGCGGACAAAGGCGATCCTGCCCGTCCACCTGTTCGGGCGGCCTGCGCGGCTCGAGAAGCTGCCCGACCTGCCTCTGATCGAGGACGCGGCCGGAGCGCTCGGCGCCCGGCGGCGCGGACGTGCCTGCGGCGGTCTCGGCGTTGCCGGCTGTCTCTCGTTCCATCCGCGCAAGATCGTCACCACGGGCGAGGGCGGCGCGGTGACGACGAACGGCGCGGATCTCGCCGAGCGCGTCCGCTCGCTCCGGCACCACGGCTGGAGCCCCTCGAACGCGTACGACGACATGCCATCAGGCGCTTTCAACTACCGCCTCTCCGACATCCTCTGCGCGGTCGGGATCCCACAGGTGCGGCGGCTCGAGGAGCTGCTCGCCGCGCGCGAG
>JBKOVQ010000137.1:0-10168 GCA_046723985.1 Actinomycetota bacterium
GGGCGCGCCTCTTCGAGCCGGCGCTCGAGCTCGCGCACGGCGGGGTCGCGCTGACTCGCCCGCAGGCTTACCTGCACGCAATTCTCGACCTGATCCTCCGCCACACAGCCGAGGGCAGGCAGATCTACGGACGCCGTTCCCGCCTCGTCGCCGGCGACCGTCTCGTCCTCGACGACCTCGGCGGCACCCTGGAAGTCCTTGCCCGCAACGGCGCCGCGGCGATCTACGGCGGCGACCTCGGACGCAAGATCGTTGCGCACCTGCGCGAGTGGGGCGGCGTCGTGACCACGGCGGATCTCGACGCCTATCGGGTCGTCCGGCGGCGGCCGGTGCGCGTCCGCTTCCGCGGCGAGGAGTTCGTCTCCAACCCGCCGCCGAGCTCGGGCGGCGTCCTGATCGGCTACGGGCTCCGCTTGCTCGGCGCGCTCGGAACCAGCGCGCCCGCCGGAAGCGCCGATGCGATCGCCGCGCTGGCGGAGGTGATGCGCGAGCAGGCCCGCGTCCGCGCCGACGGCTTCGCGCGCGATCTCTACCGCGGCGGTCTCGCCCGGCGGCTCTACTCGACCGAGAACGTTCGTGCGGCATTGAGGCGGATCCGCGCGGGAAACGCGACCGTGACGGAGACGGCCGACCGTGGCACTACGCACATCTCCGTCGTCGACGCGCACGGGAACGCGGCGTCGATGACTGCGTCGACCGGCTCGGGCTCGGGCGTGATCGTCCCGGGTACCGGCATCCACCTGAACAACATGCTCGGCGAATACGACCTCAACCCGGCCCGGGGAGCCGCCCGACCGGGCACCCGCCTGACGAGCATGATGGCGCCCTCGATCGTGCTCCGGCGCGGCCAGCCGCGGCTGATCGTCGGCAGCGCCGGTTCCGTCCGCCTCCGGGGCGCGATTCTCCAGGCGGTCGTCAATGTCGTCGACCACGAGTTCGGCGTGGGGGACGCGATCGAGGCGCCGCGGGTCCATCTCGAAGGCGAGCACCTCCACTGCGAGGGCGGAGCCGACCCGGCGGAGCTCGACCAGCTCGAGGCGAGGGGATACGACGTCGTCCGCTGGCGCCGTCGCAACCTCTACTTCGGCGGCGTGGCGGCGGTGGAGTTCGGCGCGGACGGCTCGCTTGCCGCTGCGGGCGACCCGCGCCGGGGCGGGCACGGGATCGTGGTCCAGTGACCGCGGTGACGGTGCGCCGGGCACGCCCCGGAGACGCGGCCGCGCTGGTCGCGCTCGCCGAGGCGGTGGGGTCGGAGCCCGAGGGCTGGCTGATCTCGGAGAGCCGCTGGCGGTCGGCGGGGGACGAGCGCCGCTACCTCAAGACGGTTCGCCGTCACCCGGACGCGGCGGTGTTCGTCGCCGAGACCGAGACGGAGATCGTCGGCCGCCTCTCGGTCTCGCGCGACCCACATCCCGCGAGCAGGCACGTCGCCGACCTCGGCCTGATGGTCGCAGAATCGGCCCGCCGTCGAGGCGTCGGCTGGGCACTGCTCGAGCAGGCGGTCGCCTGGGCACGCTCGGCGGGCGTCCACAAGCTCGAGCTGCACGTCTTCCCGCACAACGAGCCGGCGATCCGGCTCTACGAGAAGTTCGGCTTCGTTCGCGAGGGCTACCGCAAGGAGCACTTCCGGCGCGGGCGCGTCTACGTCGACGCGATCCTGATGGCGTACGAGGTGCGCTGGGAAGCGGCTACTCGCGGGTGACCTTGCCGTTGCCGGAGGCGCGCTCGCGCACCTCACGCTCGCGTGCAAGCGCGGACGCAGCCTGGCCGAGCAGCTCGACGAGGCGGTCGAGCCGCTCCCGCTCCGACCGCAGCTCGAGGAGCTCCTGCTTGAGCACGGTGCCGAAGTCGACGCGGGCGGCGAGCAGGAAGGAGAGCGGCGTCTCGTCGGCGGCCGGAATGTCCACGTCGTCTGCCTCGGCGATCGCGGCCAGGCGGCGGAACGCCTCCAGGGTGCGTTCCGTTTCGACCTCGTTCGGGAGGTCGGTCTGGTCGTCGTCGAACTGCTCGATCTCGGCCGTGCGGTACGCACGCCCTTCCGTCAGCTCCAGCACTCGAAAGCGGCCGCGACCCTCGACCAGGACGTTCATCCGTCCGTCGTCGAACGTGTGGACGAGCTCCACCACGCCGGTGCTCGTTCCGACCTCACGGAGCCCGTCGGCGTCCTCGAGCACGATTCCGAACTCGCTCCCGTCCTCCAGGCTCTGACCGATCAGCTCCCGGTAGCGGTCCTCGAAGATGTGGAGCGGCACGCGCTCGCTCGGGAGCAGCACGAGCTCGAGCGGGAAGAGGCCTATTTCGCGCACGTCGAAACACTAGTCGGCCAACCATCCGGCGCGGATACAGTCCCTGCGTGGCCGCCTCCATCAGCGACGTCGCCGAGAGCTTCTTCCGCCCGGCCGTTCAGAGCCTCGTTCCGTACGAGCCGGGGAAGCCGGTCGAGGAGGTGCAGCGCGAGCTCGGCCTCGCCCGCTGCGTCAAGCTCGCCTCCAACGAGGGGCCGTTCGGGCCGTTCCCGGCCGCTCTCGAGGCGCTCGCCCGCTGCGCGGCCGAATTGAACCGCTACCCCGACGGGGGCGCCTGGCGGCTCCGTTCCGCCCTGGCGGAGCGCCTCGGCGTCGCCTTCGAGGAGGTCGCCGTCGGCGCAGGAGCCGACGGGTTGATCGAATGCCTGTCCCAGGCGTCGCTCGACCCAGGCCAGGAGATGGTCTGCGGCTGGCCCTCGTTCGCCAGCTACGTGATCGACGCCGTGAAGCTGGGCGCGGTCCCGGTCAAGGTGCCGCTGCGCGACGACCGCTACGACCTCGAGGCGATGCTCGACGCGATCACACCGCGGACGCGGCTCGTGTTCCTCTGCCTCCCGAACAACCCGACCGGGACGACGAACAGCCGCGCAGAGGTCGACGCGTTCCTCGAGCGGGTGCCCGAGCACGTGCTCGTCGTCGTCGACCAGGCCTACTTCGAGTACATCGACGACCCCGGCTATCCGGATGCGATCGAGGAGTACTTCAAGGCGGGCCGACCGGTGGCGGTGCTGCGCACCTTCTCCAAGATCTACGGCCTCGCGGGCCTGCGGGTCGGCTACATGGTCGCCCCGTCGGCGGTCGTCACCGCCGCCAACAAGGTCAAGCGGGCGTTCGACGTCTCGACCTCGGCGCAGGAGGCCGCGCTCGCCAGCCTCGACGATGTCGCCGAAATCGCCCGCCGGCGCGCGCTGAACGCCGAGTCGCGGGAGCAGCTGACGGGCATCCTCGACCGCGGAGGACTCCCCCCGGCCCGACCGGCGGTCGCGAACTTCCTCTACGCGGAGACCGGTGAAGACACGCGAGGGCTGTTCGAGGCGTTGCTCGCCGAGGGTGTGATCGTGCGGCCGCTGCACGGCTTCGGCGCGCCGAGCGCGATCCGGATCACCTGCGGGACCGCGGAGGAGAACGCGTTCTTCGCCGAGGCGCTTGCCCGGCTGACCCGTCCGGCGCCCTGACGCGCTAACGTCGCCGTTCGTGCCGCACTTTCTCGCCCGCCAGCGGGAAGTCCTTCGCTCGTCCCCGAGCTTCAGACTCCTCTTCGGGTCGTATCTCGTCTCGGGGCTGGGCACGTTCCTGGCGGTCGTGGCACTGAGTGTCGACGTCTGGGACCGCACCCACTCGGGCGTCTGGGTGAGCGCGTTGCTGATCGCCGACTTCCTGCCGGCGGTCGCGATCGGGCTCCTGCTCGGGCCGCTCGTCGACCGGCTCTCGCGCAAGCGGCTACTCGTCGGCGCGGACCTGATCCGCGTGGCGGTGTTCGTCCTGCTGGCGTTCAGCGCCTCTGCGGGCCAAATCGTTGCGCTCGCGCTCCTCGCGGGCATCGCAACCGGCTTCGCGCGTCCGGCCGCCTATGCCGGGCTGCCGAACCTCGTCGCCACCGACGACCTGCCGCGTGCGAATGCGTTGCTGCGGCTGGCGGAGCAGCTGACGATCACGTTCGGCGCACTCATCGGCGGGATCGTCGTCGCTGCGGCGGGGCCCGACCCGGCCTACCTCGTCAATGCGGCCAGCTTCGGCATCTCGGCGATCCTGCTGCTCCAGATTCCCGGCTCGCTGCTGCAGCACGGCTACGCCAGGAGCCACGGGTACTGGGAGGACCTGAGCGAGGGCTTCCGGCTCGTCCTCCGTTCGCGGCCACTGCTGGCCGTGCTGCTCTCGTGGAACCTGGCGATGATCGCGATCGCCTTCGTGAACGTGTCGGAGGTCGCGCTCGCGAAGGTGTCGTTCGACGCCGGCGACTTCGGCTTCGGGCTGCTGTGGGCGGCCAACGGCCTAGGGGCCGTGATCGGGGCATTGCTCGCGTCGACCTGGCTCGAACGCCGCGGGATGACCGTCCTGTACGGCCTCGCGATCGGCGTCATGGGCGCCGCGTACATCGCCGCCGCCTGCTCCCCGAACGTCTGGGTCGCGGCCGTCTGTGTCGTCGTCGGCGGCATCGGCAATGCCACGGCGCTCGTCTGCAACACCCTGCTCGTCCAGCGCGGGGCGCCGGACCGGCTGCGCGGTCGCGCCTTCACGCTGATCATGGGCACGAACTTCGCGCTGCTCGGGCTCGGCATGGTGATTGCCGGCCCGCTGGTCGACGCGCTCGGGGCGCGCTGGGTGTGGGGGATCGCCGGCGGGATCGGCGTCGTCTCGGCGCTCACGGGCTTCGCGATGCTCCGGCGCGAGCCGAGCGCAGCCGTTCCCGAGCCCGTCTCGGCGTGAACCGGCGACGAGACTGGACGCGAGAGAGCCTCGCGGCCGGGGTGCGCTCGGGCGACCGCCGCGCGCTCGCCCGCGCGATCACCCTGATCGAGAGCTCGGACCCGCTCGCACACGAGCTCGTCCACGACCTCTACCCGGAGACCGGCAACGCCTACGCGGTCGGCGTCACCGGCCCGCCGGGCGTCGGCAAGTCGAGCCTGATCGCCGCCCTCCTCCGGCACGTCCGGGGGCTCGAGCGGACCGCAGGAGTGGTCTCGGTCGACCCGTCCAGCCCGTTCTCGCGGGGCGCGCTCCTCGGCGACCGGATCCGCCTGGCCGACCACTTCCTCGACCCCGGGGTCTTCATCCGCTCGATGGGCACGCGCGGGCACCTCGGCGGGCTGGCCGAGGCGACGCTCCAGGCGCTGCTGATCCTGGACGCGTCCGGCAAGGACGTCGTCTTTGTCGAAACCGTCGGCACCGGCCAGAGCGAGATCGAGGTGATCGGCGTCGCGGACACGGTCGTGCTCGTATTGATGCCGGGCTCGGGCGACTCGATCCAGGCGTTGAAGGCCGGGATCATGGAGATCCCCGACGTGATCGCGATCAACAAGATGGACCACCCGGCGGCGAAGACGATGCTGACGGAGGTGCGTTCCGTTCTCTCGCTCGACCGCGAGCGCCCTTGGAAGGTGCCGATCGTCCTCACCGAGGCACACCGCGGTGAGAGCGTCCCCGAGCTCTGGGCGAAGATCGAGGAGCATCGTGCGTTCCTCGAGCGCGAGGGCGGGCTGGAGGAGCGCCGGCGTCGCAACCTCGCCGGCGAGGTCTACGCGGTCGCCGCCGCACGCGCCGACGCCCATCTCCGCCGGGCGGTGGAGCACGATCCGGAGCTGAGGCGGCTGCTGGACGAGGTCCAGGCGCGAACCGTCGACCCGCTCTCGGCCGTATCCGAGATCATGTCCAGGGTGTTCGGGATCGACGCCGACGGCGATGCGGGCGCTCGCTGAGATCGATCAGGCCCGCGAGCGGCTCACCGGTGTCGCCCGACTGACGCCGGTGATTCGGTCCGAGACCTTCTCCCGCCTCGTCGGACGCGAGGTGCACCTCAAGGCGGAGAATCTCCAGCGCACCGGCTCGTTCAAGATCCGCGGCGCCGTCAACAAGCTCGCCATGCTCGGCGGAGCCGAGCGGCAGGCCGGCGTCGTGGCCGCGAGCGCGGGGAACCACGCGCAGGCGGTCGCCTGGGCCGCGCGCGAGGCCGGCCTGCACGCCACGATCTTCGTCCCGCAGGACGCGGCGATGGCGAAGGTCGAGGCGACGAAGAGCTACGGCGCCGACGTGCGCATGGTCGGCGAGACGATCGAGGAGGCGTTCACCGAGGTGCAGCGCCTCGTCGACGAGACCGGGGCGACCCTTGTCCATCCGTTCGAGGACGAGGCGATTATCGCCGGCCAGGGGACGATCGGCCTCGAGCTCGCCGAGCAGGTGCCAGAGGCGGAGACCGTGGTCGTTCCGATCGGAGGCGGAGGCCTCGCAGCGGGAATCGCCCTCGCCCTCCGATCTGCGCGTCCTGAGACGAAGGTGATCGGCGTCCGCTCGGCACCCGACGGGTTTGCGCTCGCCGACGGGATCGCGGTCAAGCACCCTGGCGAGGTGACCGGACCGCTCCTCGACGAGCTCCTCGACGACGTCGTCGAGGTCTCGGCCGTCGACATCGCCCAGGCGATCGTCCTGCTGCTCGAGCGGACGAAGCTGGTCGTCGAGGGCGCGGGCGCGGTCGGGATCGGCGCGTTGCTCGAGGGCAAGATCCCCGGCAGACGCCCCGCCGTCGCCGTTCTCTCCGGAGGCAACATTGACGCGAGCACGCTGATCACGGTCATGCGCTACGGGGTCACCGCCGCCGGCCGCCACCTCGTCGTGCGTACCGCGGTGCCCGACCGGCCGGGCGAGCTGCTCCGCTTGCTCCAGCTCGTCGCGCAGGAGCGGGTCAACGTCCTGTCGGTCGAGCACCGGCGCGAGGGCGTGGACATTCCGCTCGGGGCGACGGGGATCGACCTGACGCTGCTCACACGGGACGAGGAGCACTGCGAGGTGCTGCTCGCGCAGATGCGGGGATGGGGCTACGAGGTCGAGCGGCTGCGGTAGCGCTCGCCGCGCTGACCGTCGCCGGTTGCGGATCCGGGTCGGGCTCAACGAGCGGGAGCGTCGCCGTGCGCCCCGTCTCTCCCTTCCGTTACGACGCCTCTGCGCCGCTCGATTACCGCAACAACGGCCGGGTGAACGGCGCCTATCCGATCGAGGTCGACGACATCTCGTACGTCGTGCCGGGCGGCCGAGTCGAGGGCTACCTCGCGCTCCCGCCCGGCAAGGCGCACGTACCTGCGGTGATCTACCTGCACGGCTCGGGCGAGAACCGCGAGCGCTTCCTGCTCCCGGCGGCGTGGGCGGCCGGACGACGGGCGGTCGGAATGACGCTCACGCTGCCGTCCAGCAGCGCCGGCCCACGGCCCAGCGGTTTGACGCCGGCGCAGTCGCTCGCGCGCGACCGCCGGATCTTCGCGTCGGACGTGGTCGCCGTGCGCCGCGCGGTCGACCTGTTGCAGAGCCTTCGGCAGGTCGACCCGAAGCGGATCGGCCTGGTCGGCTGGAGCCTCGGCGCCCGCGTCGCGGCGGTGGCGGCGGGCGCTGAACCGCGGATCCGCGCGACCGTCCTCATGTCGGGCGGCTCGCTGCCGGTGTCCGCGTATGTCGCGCAGGCCCCCGCGGCCCTGCAGCCGCAGGTGCGCCGCTCGCTGACCCAGATCGACCCGCTGCGCTGGATCGCCCGTACACACCCCGCCTCGGTCCTGCTCCAGGACGGCCGCCGCGACGAGATCGTCCCGAGGGCGGCACTGGTCGCGCTGGCAAAGGCGGCGCCGCGCGGCTCGACCGTCCGCTGGTATCCGGCCGGCCACGAGCTGAACGCGCAGGCCTACCGCGACCAGCTGGCCTTCCTGTCGAAGCGGCTGCCGATCCCCGGTCCGCCGGTAACGGGAGCGCGAACAGGCCCGTAATAGACTCGGCGGATGTCGGAGGGTCGCCGGGAGCGGAAGGTCGTCACCGTCCTCTTTGCCGACCTCGTCGGCTCGACGGCGCGCGCAGAGCAGCTCGACCCGGAGGACGTCGCCGCCGAGCTCGCCCGGTACCACGGCCATCTTCGGACGGAGCTCGAACGTCACGGCGGAACCGTGGAGAAGTTCATCGGCGACGCTGTGATGGCCCTGTTCGGGGCGCCGACGACGCGCGAGGACGATCCGGAGCGAGCGGTTCGAGCTGCCTTCACCATCCGCGACTGGGTGATCGACCAGGGCGTGGAGGTGCGGATCGGGGTGAACACCGGGGAGGCGCTGGTCAGCGTCGATGCCCATCCGGAGGCCGGCGAGGCGATGGCGGCCGGCGACGTGATCAACACGGGAGCACGTCTGCAGAGCGCCGCCCCCGTGAACTCGATCGTCGTCGGCGAGCAGACGTTTCGCTCCACCGAGCGGGCGATCGACTACCGGGAGATCGAGCCCGTCGAGGCGAAGGGCAAGGCGCAGCCTGTGAGCGCCTGGGAGGCGCTTCAGCCCCGGGCACGCTTTGCGGTCGAGCGTGTCCACGGCGCCGCGCTCGTCGGGAGGCGTCGCGAGGTCGACTTGCTCGAGGGAGCGCTCGCGCGCGTGCTCGAGGAACGCTCGTCCCAGCTCGTCACGATCGTCGGCGTCCCCGGAATCGGCAAGAGCCGCCTCGTGCTCGAGCTCTATGAGCTGATCGAGCGTCTGGAGGAGCTGATCTCCTGGCGGTACGGGCGCTGCCTGCCCTACGGCGAAGGGATCACGTTCTGGGCGCTCGGCGAGATGGTCAAGGCCCAGCTCGGGATCCTCGAGGGCGATGACGACGCCGAAGCGGAACGGAAGCTCACCGACGCGGTCGCCGACTCCTGGGTGCGGTCGCACCTGCGCCCGCTGGTCGGGCTGACGGGAGCCGCCGAGGGTGGAGGCGACAAGCGCGACGAGGCCTTCGCGGCCTGGCGGCGGTACTTCGAGGAGCTCGCCGAGGAGCGGCCGCTGGTGCTCGTCTTCGAAGACCTGCACTGGGCCGACGACAACCTCCTCGAGTTCGTCGACCACCTCGTCGACTGGGCTGCAGGCGTGCCGCTGCTCGTCGTCTGCACGGCCCGGCCGGAGTTGCTGGCGCGGCGGCCGGACTGGGGAGGAGGCAAGCCCAACGCACTGACGGTCTCGCTCAGCTCGCTCTCGGACGACGACACGGCGCGGCTGCTGGCCGAGCTGCTCGGCTCCGTTCTCCCTGCCGAGACCCAGGTCGAACTGCTTGCCCGGGCGGGCGGCAACCCGCTCTACGCAGAGGAGTTCGCACGCATGCTTCGCGACCGAGGGACGATCGGCGAGCTGCCCGAGACCGTCCAGGGCCTGATCGCCGCCCGGCTCGACCTGCTCGAGCCCGAGCAGAAGTCGCTGCTTCAGGACGGAGCGGTGATCGGGAAGCGTTTCTGGGTCGGCGGGCTCGCGGCGCTCGCCGACCGGCCCGATCTCGATACCGGGCTGCATTCCCTCGAGCGGAAGGAGTTCGTGCGTCGCGAGCGTTCGAGCGGCGTCCCGGGCGACAGCCAGTACACGTTTCGCCACCTGCTGGTGCGCGACGTCGCCTACGGGCAGATCCCTCGTGCGGACCGGGCCGAGAAACACCTGCTGACCGCCCGGTGGGTCGAACAACTCGGGCGGCGCGAGGACCACGCCGAGATGCTCGCCCACCACTATCTCCAGGCGCTCGAGCTGACGACGGCCGCAGGGGGGAGCACGGAGGCGTTCGCCGACGACGCCCGTGGGGCGCTGACCCATGCGGGCGATCGTGCGGTCGCGCTGAACGCGCACGAGGCCGCGACACGGTTCTTCAGGGCTGCTCTCGAGTTGCTCCAGGCAGGAGATCCGGCCCACGGACGGTTGCTGCTCCGGCTCGGCCGCGCGCTCGCCGCCCTGGGAGAGACGGACTTCGAGATGCTCGGGCATGCGCGGGACGAGCTGCTGGCGGCAGGGCACGACGAAGGCGCGGCCGATGCCGAGACGCAGATGTGCGTCGAGCACTGGCTCCTCGGCGATCACGACGCTGCGATGGCGCACCTGGACGAGGCCCGCCGCCTGGTCGAGCCGCTCGCGCCGTCTCCGGCCAAGGCGCGTGTGATCGCGACCGCCTCGCGGCTGCTGATGCTCGCGTCGGAGGAGCGCGAGGCGGTCGTGGTCGGCGAGCAGGCGCTGGCCATGGCAGAAGCTCTCGGGCTCGACGAGATCCAGGCGGCGTCCCTGGTCAACATCGGTTCCGCGCGCGCGGCGATGAACGACGAGCGCGGCTTCGTCGAGCTTTCGGACGGTATCGAGCTGGCCCGAACGGCCGGCGCGGCGTTCGACATGTGCCGTGGC